>NZ_JAKRNH010000018.1:0-33076 GCF_022346985.1 Micrococcus sp. ACRRV | reverse complement strand
GCGCCCCGCCCGTCCCTGACGCAGGCGGCGGCCCAGGGCCTGGTGCGCACCGTGGCCCCCACGGCCGTGCTCGTGGCGGCCATGTGGGTGATGTTCCTCGTCTCGATCGTCGGCGGCTCGGCGCTGATCGGCGGGCTGGGGCTGATCCCCCGCCGCGCGGCCGGCCTCGACGGAATCCTCTTCTCGCCTCTGCTGCACGGCGGCTGGCGGCACCTGGTCGGCAACACCACCGCGCTGCTCGTGCTCGGGCCGGTCGCGGCCGCCGTGTCCCGCCGGCCCCTGGCGCTGCTCGCGGCGGCCTGGCTGGGCTCCGGCGCGCTGACCTGGGTGATCGGGACGCCCGGCGTGCATGTGGGCGCCTCGGGGATCGTCTACGCGCTGATCGCCTTCCTGCTGGTCTACGGCGTCGTCGCCCGCCGCGTGCTCGCGGTGGTGGTGGCCGTGGCGGTGGCCGCCGCGCACCTGGGCTCGTCCCTGCTCGGCCTCCTGCCCCAGCCGGGGGTGTCCTGGACCGGGCACCTGGCCGGCGCCGTCGTCGGGGTGGGCCTGGCCCTGCTGTGGGGGCGCGCGGACCGGCCCGCCCGCGCCCCGCTGGGCCTCTGAGGTCCCCGGCCGGGTCCCGGCCGACGGGCGGGCCGGCTCAGGAGCCGAAGCGGCGCTGACGGCGGCCGTAGTCGCGCAGGGCGCGGAGGAAGTCCGTGCGCCGGAACGCCGGCCACATGGCCTCGCAGAAGTAGAACTCGGAGTACGCGGACTGCCACGTCATGAAGCCGGAGAGGCGCTGCTCCCCGGAGGTGCGGATCACCAGGTCCGGGTCGGGCTGACCGCGCGTGTAGAGGCGGTCGGAGATCGCGTCCACGGTCAGCTCGGCGGCCACGTCGGCGGCCGAGCGCCCCTCGGCCGCGGCCTCCTCCAGCAGCTCGCGGACGGCGTCGACGATCTCCAGGCGACCGCCGTAGCCCACCGCCACGTTCACGTGCACCCCGGTGTTGTCCCGGGTCCGGTCGGCGACGTCCCGGAGCTGCTGCGCCATCCGCGGCGGCAGCAGCTCGACGGCGCCCACCGGCTGCACGCGCACGGGGGCGCGGTCCTCCCGCGGCTCGGCCAGGCGCTGGGTGGTGGTCGTGATGATCTCCAGCAGCGGTGTCAGCTCCGCCGCGGGGCGGGCCAGGTTCTCGGTGGAGAGCATGTACAGGGTGACCACGGGGACCCCGACCTCGTCGCACCAGCCGATGAAGTCGATGATCCGGTCCGCGCCGGCCTGGTGGCCCTCCTGGGTGGTGGCCCCGAAGGCCCGCGCCCAGCGCCGGTTGCCGTCCACCAGCACCCCCACGTGGTGCGGCAGACGCTCCGGGTCGAGCTCGCCGGCGAGACGTCGCTCGTAGAGGCGGTAGAAGACCTCGGGTCGGCGCACGGGTCACCTCGCTGTTCCGCTGGGGGCCGGGGGATCCAGGATACGCGCAGGCCACACGGGACGGGAGGCGCGGGACGGTGTGGGAGCATGGGGGGATGGTCACCCGTGCCCCCTCCGTTGAGAACCGCACCGGCCGGCCGCTGAAGTGGCGGATCGAGCGGATCCGGGACCCCGAGCACCCGCTCTACAAGCCCCGCCTGCGGGGCTGGGTCCACGCCGTCATGGCCCCGCTCGTGCTGGCTGCCGGGATCGTGCTCATCGTCCTGGCCCCGGGGGCCACGCTGACGTGGGCGTGCGTGGTCTACGTGGTCACCGGGCTACTGCTCTTCGGCGTCTCCGCCACCTACCACCTGGTCCAGTGGAACGAGACCGTCTCCCGCGTGCTCAAGCGGCTGGACCACACGAACATCATGCTGGTGATCGCCGGCACCTACACGCCCCTGTCCCTGGCGATGCTGCCCGCGGACAAGGCGTGGACCCTGGTGACCGCGGTGTGGGTGGGGGCCGCCCTGGGCGTGGCGTTCCGCCTCCTGTGGACGGACGCGCCCCGCTGGCTCTACACGCCCGTCTACGTGGCGCTCGGCCTGGCCGCCGTCGTCTACCTCGGGGACTTCTTCGCGGCGAGCGTTCCCGCTGCGGTGCTGATCTGTGCCGGCGGCGCCGCCTACATCGTCGGCGCCGTCTTCTACGCACTCAAGGCGCCGACGATCCACCGCGAGTGGTTCGGCTTCCACGAGCTCTTCCACGTGTTCACCGTGGGCGGCTTCGTGTGCCACTACATCGCCGTGATGATGGCCGTCCTGGCGGCCTGAGCCGGGCCCCGCGCTCCAGCGGGGCCGTGACCGTCAGCGGGGCTCGCGGCCGGTGTCCGGGGACTCCGGCTCCGGCGTGGGGTCCTGCAGGTAGCCGGGGTACCTCCGACGCAGGCGCTCGATGCGGTCGTGGGCGTCGCCGTCAAGCCGCTCTCCACCCTCCCGGACCTCCTCCGGCAGGTGCTGTTGGTGCCGGTCCACGAGCATGGCCTCGGCCTCCGGGGAGCGCTGCTGCACCCGGCGCACGGAGCGCACCATCAGTCGGAACACGATGATCGCCATCACCACCATGAGGGCGGTGAACAGGAACCCCTCGATGCCCGGGGAGATGTCCTGCTTGTCCAGCCCCGGCTTGAGCGTGGGCTCGGGCACGGCGGGCATCGGCGCGCTCGGCGAGACGGAGGCCGCCAGGGACACGGCGGACAGGGCGAGGGGGGCCAGGGACATCACGACGCCCCACTCTACCGGGCGGGACCGCGCGGGGGCCCGCCCGTCGAGGGTCAGCGCACGCCGGCGAAGAGGTCCGTCTCCGGCGGCACGGTCCGCACACGGGACTCGATGAGGGCGTAGTCCTCCCACGGCCACGTGGAGCGCTGCAGCTCGTTCGGCGCGGCGAAGAACATCCCCTCCGGGTCCACCTGGGTGGCGTGGGCGCGGAGGGCGGCGTCGCGCTCGTCCAGGAAGTCCTGCACGGGGATCTGGGTGGTGACCTCGTGCACCGGCGGCACGAACGGGGGCAGGTGCTCCGGGTCCGGGACCTCCTCCCCCTCCTCGCGGCGACGCAGCACCTCCCGCATGGCCTCCATGCGCGCGTGCATCTCCAGGCGGTCGGTGAACGGGGACTCCTCGCCCGCCGCCAGGAACCCCTCGTGCAGCGCCTGGTACTTGGCAGGGTGGAACGCGCGGTCATAGTAGAGCTTGAGCGGCTCCCAGGCGGGGCCGGTGCCGGGGTAGGCGTCGGCGTCGCCGGCCCGCTCCCACGCCTCGCGCGTGACCTCGTGGGCGCGGATGTGGTCCGGGTGCGGGTAGCCGCCGGCCTCGTCGTAGGACAGGATCACGTGCGGGCGGAAGCGACGCACCACCGCGACGAGCGGGGCCGCCGCCGTCTCCAGCGGCACCTCCGCGAAGCAATGATCCGGCAGCGCCGGAAGGGGGTCGCCCTCCGGCAGGCCCGAGTCCAGGAAGCCGAGCCAGCGGTGACGGACGCCCAGGGCACGGGCCGCCGCGGCCATCTCCGCGTGGCGCACCCCGGCGATGTCCCGCTCGGCGCGCACCGGATGCGCGTAGGAGGGGTTCAGCACGGAGCCCGCCTCGCCGCCCGTGCAGGTCACCACGAGCACCTCGGCGCCGGCCGCCGCGTAGGCGGCCATCGTGGCTGCGCCCTTGGAGGACTCGTCGTCCGGGTGCGCGTGCACCGCCAGCAGGCGCAGCCCCGTGGAGTCGGGCACCGACGCGGTGGTGGGGGCGGGGATGGACGGCTCGGACACGGGCGCTGTTCCTTCGGTTCGGACGGGCCGGCGGGGACCGGCGGGCGGCGCGCGGGGCGGCTAGGCTGGAGGGGATGTCCTCGACCCCCGCCCCTGCCGCGTCCGCGCCGGAGACCACCCTAGCCACCCGCTATGGGGTGGGCCAGCGCCGCGACCGCCGGCGCCTGTGGACCGTGCTCGGCGCCGTCGCCCTCGTGCTCGCGGTGGCCGCCGCGGTGGCCGCCGCCCTCGGGAACTCCGTGGGGAGGGTCGAGGCCGAGGACGTCGGCTACCGGATCGACGATGCCGCCCACGCCGCCGTGACCTTCCAGGTGACGCTGCCCCGCGGGGTGGAGGCCGCGGCCTGCGACCTGAAGGTCATGGACGCCCGGTACGCGCCCGTCGGCTTCCACACGGTGCGCGTCAGCGCCGGGCCCGACCACCCCGCCGGGGAGACCGTGACCTACACGGCCGACGTGCGCACCGTGGGACGCGGGGTCACCGGCGTCGTCGAAGGCTGCCGCCCCGCCTGACCCGCGGGCCGCTGTCCCGATGACGCCGCCCGATCCTTGGGCGGACACGCCCCGCCGGGTACGATGGACCCGATCTTCCGCCCCGCCGCACCGGGCAGGGCACGCCCCCGCGAGAGGACGTGCGCACCCACGGCGGGGCGCTTCGCATTCCCGAGCGGCCCGCGGCCGCCACGACACCGAGAGGAACGGCACCATGGCCACCACCCCGTCCGACGCCCCCTGGCTCACGCAGGAGGCCTTCGACCGCCTCAGCAAGGAGCTCGCCCACATCTCCGGCCCCGGCCGCCAGGAGATCATCGAGCGCATCGAGGCCGCCCGCGAGGAGGGCGACCTCAAGGAGAACGGCGGCTACCACGCCGCCCGCGAGGAGCAGTCCAAGAACGAGGGCCGCATCGCCGAGCTGAAGCACCTGCTGGAGACCGCCCGCGTGGGCGAGACCCAGGCCGCCGACGGCGTCGTCACCCCGGGCACCGTGGTGACCGCCGTCGTCGCCGGCGACGAGATGACCTTCCTGTTCGGCAACCGCGAGATCGCGGCCGACGGCGAGGACCTCGAGGTCTACTCCGAGCGCTCCCCCATGGGCGAGGCCATCAACGGCGCCAAGCAGGGCGACAAGGTCACCTACACCGCCCCCAACGGCAAGGACATCGCCGTGGAGATCACCGACGTCAAGCCCTACCAGGCCTGACCCGCCCGCGGCGCCACCCGCCGCAGGCCGCCACGACGGCCGCGCCCCAGCCGGGGCGCGGCCGTCGTCGCGTCCACTACGCTGACGCCATGCTCACCTCCGAGAAGCTGCACCTGCTCCTGACCCGGGAGGACGGCCGCTCGCTGTCCCCCTCGCACCACGACGTCGCCCTGGCCGCCGCGGTCCTGGCGGACCTGCGGGATGCCGGGATCGTCTCCCTCGAGGATGCCCCCGTCTCCCGGGCGCGCGTGCTCGTCACCGGTGCCGGGACCACGGACCACCCGGTCCTGGACGCGCTGCTGACGGAGGTGGACGGCCTGCGCGGCAAGAAGGTCGCCGCCGTGGTGGGCAAGGGCCGCCCGAAGGCCCGCAAGCCCGTCGTCGCGCACCTCGTGGAGACCGGGGAGCTCGTGGAGCACAAGGCGCTCCTGAACACCCGCCACACGCCCGTCGGCCCCGGCCGGCCCGCGCTGGTGGCCGGCCTCACCTCCGCGCTCGACGGCGACTCCCCCTCCGACGAGGACCGCCTGCTGCTCGGCGTCCTGCACCAGCTCAACGTCCTGCGCCGCGTCCTGCCTGAAGCCGGCGCCGAGGGCGAGTCCCGCCGCGAGCAGTCCCGCCGGCTCGAGCGGCTGACCCACGACGACCTGCTGGTGCAGGCCGTGGGCCGCACCGTCTCCACCGCGGCCGCCGCGGCCGCCGCGGCCGGCTGAGCACGGCCGGCCGCGCGGACACCCCCGCACGGATGACGGGCCCCGGGCAGACGCCCGGGGCCCGTGCGGTGTCCGGCGCCGGCTCAGGTGAGGCGCAGCGGGCTGTACCCGGACTCGCGCAGCGCGGTGAGCACCGCCTCGCAGTGGTCCCAGCCCTTGGTCTCCATGTCCAGGGTGATGTGCACGGAGCCCATGGACAGCTCCGGGCCCACCCGCGTGTGGTCCACCCGCACGACGTTCGCCTCCGTCTCCGCGATCACGCGGGAGATGGTCGCCAGCTCGCCGGGGCGGTCCCGCAACGGGATCCGCACGGTCATGTACCGCCCCGCCGCCGACAGGCCGGACTGGATGGACTTGAGCATGAGCATCGGGTCGATGTTCCCGCCGGAGAGCACCACGGCGGTGGTCCCCAGGTCGAAGCCCAGGTCCCGCGCGCGCCCGGACAGCAGGGCGGCCACGCCGACGGCCCCGGCCGGCTCCACCACGAGCTTGGAGCGCTCCACGAGGTGGACCATCGCGCCGGCGATCTCGTCGTCCGTGACGGTGACGACGGCGTCCACCAGGCCGGAGACGATGTCGAACGGCAAGGCGCCGGGACGGCCCACGGCGATGCCGTCGGCGATGGTGGAGACGGACTCCAGCACCTGCACCCGGCCCTCCCGCAGGGACACCGGGTACGCGGCGGCCGTGGCGGCCTGCACGCCCACCACACGGACCGTCCGGCCCTCCCGCCGGGCCCGCTCCTTCACCGCGATGGCCAGGCCCGCGATCAGCCCTCCGCCGCCGATCCCCACGAGGACGGTGTCCACCCGGGGCAGGTCGTCCATGATCTCGAGGCCCACGGTGCCCTGCCCGGCGACGATCGCCGGGTCGTCGAACGGCGGGATGAAGACGGCGCCGGTCGCCGCGGCGTAGCGCTGCGCCTCGGCGAGCGCCTCGTCCACGGTGGACCCGTACAGCTGGACCTCGGCGCCGTGGTCCTGGGTTGCCTGCAGCTTGGGCAGGGCCACCCCGCGGGGCATGACGATCCGCGCGTGGATCCCCAGTTTGGCCGCCGCGAGGGCGACGCCCTGGGCGTGGTTGCCCGCCGAGGCCGCGACGACGCCGGCCGCCCGCTCCTCCGCGCTGAGCCGGGCCATGCGGACGTAGGCGCCGCGCACCTTGAAGGAGCCGGCGCGCTGGAGGTTCTCGCACTTGAGGTGGACGGGCGTGCCGAGCTGGTCCGTGAGGGCGCGGGAGAGCATCACCGGGGTGTGCTCGGCGACGTCCTCGAGGACGCCGCGGGCGGCCTCCACGTCCTCCAGGCGCACGGGCAGCCGGTCGCCGGTGGGCTCCTGCGCGTCGGCCGGGCGCAGCCACGGGGCGGGGGCGGCGCCGCCCGCGGTCACGGCTTGAGCTCCGTGCGGGTGGAGCCGGTGCGTCCGTCCTCCACATCCCCGTCCGGGCCTGAGTCGTCGTCGAAGGAGGTCGGGTCGAGCTTCGGATCCAGCTTGGCGTCGCGACGGGCCGCGGCGATCACCTCGTCCGAGGGGCGGAAGACCTTCTCCCCCGGGAGGATCTCCTCCCCGGGGCCCTTGGCGCGCAGGGCCTGGACGAACGCGTTGGCGAAGGCCAGCAGCGGGACGGCGAACACGGCGCCGACGAGGCCGAGGGCGACGCCGCCCGCGGCGACGCCGAGGAACACGGCCAGCGGGTGCAGGGACACCGCCCGGCCCATGATCAGCGGCTGCAGCAGGTTGGACTCGATCTGCTGCACCAGGATCACGACGCCGAGCATCAGCAGGGCGTTGACGAGCCCGTTGGCGGTGAGGGCCAGGACGCACGCGAGCGCGCCCGAGGCGATCGCGCCGATGGTGGGCACGAAGGAGAAGAGGAAGACGATCACCGCGACCGGCAGGGCCAGCGGCACGCCCAGGAGCCACGCGCCGAGGCCGATGCCCACGGCGTCGATGAACGCGACCACGATCTGCACGCGCACGAACGAGCCGAGGGCGTTCCAGCCGGTGCGCCCGGCGACGTCCACCCGGCTGCGGCTGGTGTGCGGCACGAACGCCAGCAGGAAGCGCCAGATCCGCTCGCCGTCGAAGAGGAAGAAGATCAGGGTGAACAGGGCGATGAACAGGCCGGTGAGCACGTTCGCGGCGGTGGACCCGAACGCCAGGGCGCCGTCGACGAGCACCCCGGAGTTGTCCTTCACCGTGCTCCAGACGTTGTCCAGCGCGGCGGCGTCGAAGCTCACGGGCACGCCCATGCCCTGCACCCAGGTCACCAGGTGCTCCACGGACGCGCCCAGCTGGTCGGAGAGGTCGGAGAAGCCCTGGACGAGCTCCAGCCCGGCCACCCAGGCCAGGAGCACGACGGCGGCGAGCAGGAGCACGATGGACAGCACCGCGGCGAGCACCCCGGGGATGCGCGCCCGGCGCAGCGCCCGGTAGATCGGGGCCAGCAGGACCGCCAGCAGGGCGGCCACCAGCACGGGGATGATCACGAGGCTGGCGAACCCGGCGAAGTGCCAGACGACCCAGAGCATGGCCGCGACGGCGATCACCCGCCACGACCAGCCGGCCGCCACGGTCAGCCCGTAGGGGATGTCCTTCTCGAGCTTGGCGTCGGTCGAGAGCGTGGAGCTCATGCGGCGTCCTCCTTGGGTGCGGCCGCGGGCGCGGCGGGGGCGAGGTCGGGGACGAGGCCCCAACGGGCGGTCAGGGTGGCGCCGGGCGCCAGGCGGTGGAGGCCGGTCCCGGAGTTCAGGGCGTCGGCGGGAGCGGTGAGAGGCTCGACGGCGACGGCGACGTCCCGGCCCGGCAGCCGGTCCGTGACGAACACGTGGGTGACCGTGAACGCGGGATCGGACCACAGGGTCACGGAGCGTCCGTCCGGAGCCAGGAGCCGGGCACGGTGCAGCCCGTCTGCGTCGGCCTCCAGGCCGGTCAGCCCCACATCGAGCCCCTGCGCGCCCACCGGGCGGCCGGAGCGGAAGTCCTGCGGGCCGCCGTCCACGGGCAGGGTCTCCACGGGGATCAAGTCCTCGCCCGTGCGGATCCACTCCCGGGCCGGCACCTGGAGGGTCAGTTCCGCGCTGGGGACGTCCCCGATCCGCAGGAACGGGTGGGCGCCGAACGCCACCGGCGCCTCGGCGTCGGCGTGGTTCTCCAGCGACATGGTGACGGTGAGGGCGCCGGCGTCGTCCAGGGCGTAGGCGACGCGGTGGGTGAGGCGGAAGGGCCAGCCGTGCTGCGGGTGGATCTCCCCGCGCAGGGTCACGGCGTCCTCGGCCACGGACTCGGCCGTGAAGTGGGTGTTGCGCAGCAGCCCGTGGCTCGCGTGACCGCGGGAGGGCTCCGTGACGTCCAGCTGCTGGGCCGCGCCGTCCAGCTCCCAGCGCCCGCCGGCCACGCGGTTGGGCCACGGGCTCATCTGGATGCCGTTGCCGGCCGGGGGGACCATGTCCGGGCCGTACGGCTCGGTGAGGTCCACCCCGTCCAGGCGGTAGGTGCGCAGCGCCCCGGCGAGGGCCGCGACGACGGCCTCCGCCCCGCCGCGGGCGATCCGGTACTGGGCGCCGGAGGCCCGGGGCGCGCCGAAGACGGCGTCGGCGTCGGGCGCGGGCGGGACGGTCATGGCGGGCTCCTCGGGTGCAGGGCGGGCGGACGGCTGGGACCAATCTACGCGGGACGGGCGTCCCGGAGGCGGCAGAGGACGACGCCCCCGTCCGGTGGGGACGGGGGCGTCGTCGGCGGGACGGGGCCGGATCAGTCGTCCGAGCGGAGGATCGAGAGGATGCGCAGGATCTCCACATACAGCCAGATCAGGGTCACGGTCAGGCCGAAGGCGACGGTCCAGGAGTACTTCTGCGGGACGCCGTTCTTCACGCCCTGGGCGCCCATCTCGAAGTCCATGGTCAGCGAGTAGGCGGCCAGCAGCACGGCCACGGCGCCGACGATGAGGCCCATGGCGCCGAGGCGCAGGTTGGCGATGCCGGTGAAGGTCAGCACCAGGTTCAGCAGCATGAACAGCATGTAGCCGATCATGGCGGCCATCACGATCTTGGTCATGCGCGGGGTGGGACGGAACTTCCCGGAGGTGTAGAGGGCCAGCATCACGGCGAACACGGACACGGTGCCGAGCACGGCCTGCAGCACGATGCCGCCGTAGGCGGCCTCGAAGGAGGCGGAGATGCCGCCGAGGAACAGGCCCTCGGCCAGGGCGTAGCCCATGATCAGGACGGGCGAGGGCTCGCGCTTGAACGAGTTCACCAGGCCCAGGACCAGGCCGACGATCGCGCCGATGAGCATGAGCGCCGGCATGGTCCAGCCGATCGCGCCGCCGATCACCACGAGGGTGAGCATGAGGGCGGTCTTGCCGACGATGTCGTTGTAGGTCATCCGGCCGGTCTCGGCGGCGCCGGCGGCCGGGGCGCGGAAGGCCTGCTCCATGTTCTGCTGGAAGGCGGCCTGCTGCGCCGCCTGCTGGGCGCCGTACGCCTGAGACTGGCCGTAGGGGCTCTGCTGCTGGCCGGAGGGCGCCTGGGGGGCGGCGTTCTGGTACCAGCCGGGCTGCTGCTGGCCCGCGTGCATCTGCTGCTGGAAGTTGTTCGAGTTCATCACCGGGTTGGCCACGGCTCGCTCCTTCGGGTCGGGACGGCCCGAACACACCGCGTGAATGCGCTGCACACGTGCTCCGGGGGTTCCACCTCAGTCTACCGAGGGGACCCGATTCCGCACCGCCCCCGCTCCGCCGCAGGCGGAACGGGGGCGTTGCGTTCACGCAGGGCGAAGTTCCCGGGCTGGACCTGGGCGTCCTGCGGAGCCGGACGTCGTGGTGCCCCCGGCGGGACTCGAACCCGCACCACGCCGATTTTAAGTCGGATGCCTCTGCCGGTTGGGCCACGGGGGCGCGACGACCCCGCCCGGATCCCGGGCGGGGCCGTGTGCGCGTCAGACGCGCGGGAGGGTCACTTCGCTGCGAGCTCGCCGGCGCGCTTCTTCTCCAGGGTGGAGGGCACCGGCTCGGCGCCGGCGGCCACGCGGAACGCGTTGAAGGGGGTCTCCTGGCCGTCCACGGAGGTGGAGTCGCGGCCGAAGAGGGTCTCGGCGATCCAGCCGGAGACGATCCGGAAGCGGCGCTCCAGGGTCGGCATCGCGTAGGCGTGGTAGCCGCGGTGGGCCAGGAAGGCGGGCACGCCGAAGAGCTTGACGCCCATCGGGTTGCCGACGCCCTTGAGGAAGCCGAGGCCGGCGACGGCGCCCAGGGACTTGTGCACGTACTCCTGCACCTCGCCCTCGCCGTGCCGCACGGCCATGTAGTTCTTGGCCAGCTGCGCGGCCTGCCGGCCGGCGTGCTGGGCGTTGGGGACGCAGAAGCCACCGGGGCCGGCGCCGGTGAGGTCCGGCACGGCCGCGACGTCGCCGCAGGCCCACGCGCCCTCGAGCACGCCCTCGCCGTCCTTGATCTGGAGGGTGGGGGTGACCTCGATGCGCCCGCGGTCCTCCACCGGGAAGTCGGTCTGCTTGGCAACACCGTTGGCGGCGACACCGGCAGTCCACACGAGGGTGTCGGCACGGAAGGAGTCGGCCTCCGACTTGTCGGCCATGTTGACCAGCTTCATGACGCCGCCGGTGGCGTCGCCCAGCGAGGTGTTCAGCAGCACCTCGATGCCGCGGCCCTTGAGGTGCGCCACGACGGCCTGCGCCTGGTCCTCGGACACCTCGGGCATGATGCGGCCCATGGCCTCGACGAGCACGATGCGGACCTCGGTCTGGGAGAGATTCTCGTTGCGGGAGACCGCGGTGCGGATGAGGTTCTCCATCTCCGCGATGGCCTCGATGCCGGCGAAGCCGCCGCCGACGACCACGAAGGTCAAGGCGGCGCGGCGCTGCTCGGCGTCGGTCATGAGGGCGGCGGCGTCCAGGCGCTCCAGGATCTGGTTGCGCAGCGCCACGGCCTCCTCCACGGTCTTGAGGCCGATGCCCTGCTCGGCCAGGCCCGGGATGGGGAACACGCGGGTGTTCGCACCGGCGGTCATCACGATGTCCTGGTAGGGCACCTCGAACTCGGCCCCGTCCTCGCCGCGGACCACGGCGACCTTGCGGGCGTGCTCGACCTTGGTCACGGCGCCGCGGACGACCTCGGTGTCCTTGAGGTGGGTCTGAAGATCCACGATCACGTGGCGCCCCTCGATGTGGCCGCCCACGACCTCCGGCAGGAAGGGCTGGTAGGTCATGTACGGGCGGGGGTCCACGACGGTCACGACGCCGCCACGGTCCTTCACCTTGGACTGGAGGGTCTGGGCGATGTGGAAACCGGCGTAGCCGCCGCCGACGACGAGCAGGCGCGGCTTCGGGGACAGATCAGGGGTGATAGACATGAGGTCATCCTAATCCCGGCCCCGCGGCCGCTCCCACGCCCGGGGGACGCTCAACCCCGCAGGGACAGGGCGATCCCATCGAGGATGTCGTGCTCGCTGGTCACGGCCTCCGTCACGCCGCTCGCCGCGGCGACCCGCGCGAGCACCGTGGACCAGATCAGCGAGCCCGCTCCGATCACGTCCACCCGGCCCGGATGCATGAACCCGCGCGCGGCGCGCTCCTCCCGATCCGCCGTCAGCAGGGCCTCCGCGGCGGCGCGCAGCCGCTCCACCGGGAGCACGGCGCCGTGGATCGCGGCGGGGTCGTACTCGGCCAGCCCGAGGGCCTCGGCCGTCACGGTGGTCACCGTGCCCGCCACGCCCACCGCGGCCCCCACACGCTCCAGCGGCAGGCGCGCGGCGACGTCGTCCATCACCTGCTCCACGGCGGCACGGGCGGCGGCCACCCCGTCCGCGGCGGCCGACCCGGCCAGTCCGAAGCGCTCGGTGAAGCGCACGCAGCCCATGTCCATGCTCACCGCGTCCACGACCTCGCCAGCCGGGGTGCCGACGACGAACTCCGTGGACCCGCCGCCGAGGTCCACCACGAGCACGAGGGCGTCGTCGTCCAGGGCGGAGACGTCCACGGCGGAGACCGCTCCGGCGAAGGACAGCCGGGCCTCCTCCTCCCCCGAGATCACCTCGGGCTCCACACCGAGGCGCTCCGACACGCCCTGCACGAACGCCTCCCGGTTGGAGACGTCGCGGCTGGCGGAGGTGGCGACGAACCGCACCCGCCCCGCGTGGTGGCGCTTCACCAGGTGGGCGTACTCGTCCACCGCGGCGAAGGTGCGCTCCAGCGCGGCCTCCGAGAACGCGCCGGTGGCGTCCACCCCCTCGCCCAGGCGCACCACGCGCATCTCGCGGACGACGTCCTCCAGGGGCGCGCCCGCGGGCAGGCCGGCGGGCTCTGCGGCGTCCTCCGCACCGGCCGGGCGGGCGATGAGCAGGCGGATGGAGTTCGTGCCGCAGTCAACGCCGGCCACCGTCACCCGCTCCAGGCGCTCGACACGCTCGAGGTGCTTGACGTGGCGGGACAGGTCCCGTGTCGGCACGGGAGCCGCCTCGTCCCAGGCGCCCGCGCACGCGCACACCCCGGGAGTCCACCACTCGGCGACGGCGGCGATCGCCTCGTCACCCAGCGGGTCCACCCCCGGTCCGGCCGCGAGCGCGTGGCCCACGAGCGCGTGGAGGCACTTCACGCGGTCGGGCAGCCCACCCGCGGAGACGTGCGCGATCTCCGGCACCTCGCCCGTGCCGGACGCCACGCGGATCCGCTCGCGCTCGGCCAGGTACGCCTCGTGGGCGGCGCGGTGCGCGGCGGCGAGCTCCGGGTCCGCGGCCAGCCGGTCGTTCATCTCCGCCATGAGACCGCCCGCCTCCAGGCGGGAGACGGCGGCGGTGAGCACCGGATGCGTCAGGTAGAACGTCGTCGGGAACGGGATGCCGTTGGACAGGCGCGGCGCCGTGGTGGCCACCAGCGGGTTGCCGCAGACGCAGCGGGCGCCGACCTCCACGACGTCGCGCACCGGGCGTCCCAGCTGCCGGGAGAGCGTGTCCAGGTCCTGCTCGGTGACGGCGCGGGGGTCCTGGGGCGCGGGGGTCTCGGTCAAGGCGTCCTCCTGGGATGCGGGGCGGGAAGCGGGCGTGGTCATTCGGTGGCGGCGCGGACGGCGGAGTCCCACAGGCCCTCCACCCACGGGAGCCGGTCGTTGACCTTCTCCTGGGGGACGGAGTCGGCCGGGACGGCGCCGGACTCGTCGGGCAGGCCGGTGACGGTGTAGAGGGTCTCCCCCGGCATGACGAGCTCCAGGCGCTGGCGCGCCTGCTGGGCCACGTAGCCGGGGTCGTCCCAGCGCCGGATCTGCTCCTCGTACTCCGCCTTCCGGCGCTGCTGCTCGGCGATGTCCTGCTGGGCCGCGGAGATCTCGAGCTGCTGGTTGAGCATGAGGCGCGCCGTGGGCGCCACCAGCACGGCGGCGATGATCAGCACGGCCAGCACCACGAGGGAGCGGCCCGTGAGCTGGCGCGCGGGCACCGGCTCGGGCAGGGGCACGCGACGACGGGCCGCGGCGTGCTCCCGGACGGTGGCGCGGCGGCGCTCCTCCCGCAGACGGGCGACGCGCTGGGCGGCCGCGCGCTCGGCATCGGGCCGTGGGGAGGGCCGGGTGGCCTCGTGCCGACGACGCTGCGCCGCCTCCTGCAGGTCGATGACCTGCGGGCCCGGGGGGGCCGGGGGCGCCGGCGCCTCCGGTGCGGCCGGCGCCACGGGGGCCGGTTCGACGACGACCGGCTCGACGACGGCGGGGGTCGCCCTCTCGGGAGCGGTGTCCGGCACGGCCACACGGGGCACACGGGGGCGGCGGGCGCTCATGCCGGTCTCCTTCGGGACGTGGGCGGGACCCCCACAGCCTACTGCCCTCCCCTGGCAGGACCCTGGCCGGCCGGAGACGGCGGCGGGCCCGCCCGGAACGTGTCCGGACGGGCCCGTCGGGGCGGCGCGGGGTGCCGTCGGGCTCAGCCCTGGAAGCGCGGGAACGCGGAGCGGCCGGCGTACACGGCGGCGTCGGCCAGGTCCTCCTCGATGCGCAGGAGCTGGTTGTACTTGGCCACACGGTCCGAGCGGGCCGGGGCGCCGGTCTTGATCTGGCCGGCGTTGGTGGCCACGGCGAGGTCCGCGATGAAGGTGTCCTCGGTCTCGCCGGAGCGGTGCGAGATCATGCAGTGGAACATGTGGCGCTGGGCCAGGGCGATCGCGTCGAAGGTCTCGGTCAGGGAGCCGATCTGGTTCACCTTCACGAGCAGGGCGTTGCCCGCCTTCTCGTCGATGCCTCGCCGCAGGCGCGCCACGTTGGTGACGAACAGGTCGTCGCCCACGAGCTGCACGCGGTCGCCGAGCTGCTCGGTGAGGTGCTCCCAGCCCTCCCAGTCGTTCTCGTCGAGCGGGTCCTCGATGGAGACGATCGGGTAGTTGTCCACGAGCTCGGCGTAGTAGGCGGACATCTCCTCGGCCGAGCGCTGGCGGCCCTCGAAGGTGTAGGAGCCGTTCTCGCAGAACTCGGAGGAGGCCACGTCCAGGGCCAGGGCGACGTCCTCGCCCAGGGTGTAGCCGGCCTTCTGCACGGCCTCGGCGATCAGGTCCAGGGCGGCGCGGTTGGACTCGAGGTTCGGGGCGAAGCCGCCCTCGTCGCCCAGGCCGGTGGACAGGCCCTTCTCCTGGAGCACCTTCTTGAGGGAGTGGTACACCTCGGCGCCCATGCGCAGCGCCTCGCGGAAGGACGGGGCGCCGATCGGGGCGATCATGAACTCCTGGATGTCCACGTTGGAGTCCGCGTGGGCGCCGCCGTTGAGGATGTTCATCATCGGCACGGGCAGCACGTGGGCGTTGGGGCCGCCCAGGTACTTGTAGAGCGGCAGGTCGGCGGAGTCGGCGGCGGCGACGGCCACGGCCATGGACACGCCCAGGATCGCGTTGGCGCCGAGCTTGCCCTTGTTCTCCGTGCCGTCCATGTCCAGCATCATCTGATCCACGGCACGCTGGTCGGTGGCGAGTTCGTCCTCGAGCTCCTCCGCGATCTCGAACACGGCGTTCACGGCGTCCTGCACGCCCTTGCCGAGGTAGCGCTCCGTGTCGCCGTCGCGGCGCTCGACGGCCTCGAACTCACCCGTGGAGGCGCCCGACGGGACGGCGGCGCGGCCCAGGGAGCCGTCGGTCAGCAGCACCTCCACCTCGACGGTGGGGTTGCCGCGGGAGTCCAGGATCTCGCGGGCGTGGATGGCGTCGATCTGGGCCATGGGACGGGTCTCCTTCAAACGAGTCGACAGGGTGCGCGCGGCGTTGCGGCACGCGGCCAGCCTACCGGCGCAGCGCGTCCCAGTCGCCCGCTCGCACGCACGCGATGGCGCCGCGCAGCGCCCGCTCCGGGTCGAGCCCCGCGGCCCGCGCCCGGCGCACCGTCTCGAACAGCTCGGCCCCCAGCGCGGCCTCGTCCTCCCATGCCTCTCCCGTGCGCTCCGGCAGCGGGACGTGACCGGCCAGCGGGTCGACGTCCTGACGGGCCGCCCGATCCACGACGGCGGAGGCCGCCGCCAGGGCCGGCAGGTGCGCCGGGATCCCACCGAGGCCGACGTCGTCCGGCCGAGGGGCGCCCGTGGGGCCGTCGGGCGCCCCGCCGCCCTCCGCCGCGGCGCGCTCGGCGCGCTTGACGCGCTCCCAGGCCAACTCGACGGCCTCGGGCGTGATCCCCTCCAGCTCGGCGGGCGGGCGCACCGCCCCGTCCGGGGTGAACACGAGCGGATTGCGGCGCACGAGCTTGGCCGTGAGGGCGTCCGCGGCGTCGTCGAGCCGGAAGCCCGCGGCGGGTGCGGGCGCGTCCGGGGCCCGGGACACCGCCGCGTGCAGCACCACCTGGAAGAGCACGTCCCCCATCTCGCCCGCGAGCGCCGGGTAGGAGCCGTCCGCGCGGCGGGCGGGCACGTCCGCCCACTCGGCGTCCGTGCGGGCCTCGATCTCGGCGAGCGCCTCGTAGGCCTCCTCCACCAGGTACTGCGTCAGCGAGCGATGCGTGAGCGCGCGCGTCCACGGGCAGTGTGTGCGCAGGGCCTCGGTGGTGGCCACGAGGCGGTCGACGGCGTCGCTCACGGGCGCGGCCCCCCTCCGCGGCGGAGGGGGGCCGGCGCGGTGCGGCGGGCGGGGATCAGGCGTCCGCCTCGTCGTCGGTGTCCGCCTCGAGCTCCTCCAGGGCGACGGTGCCGCCGGCCCCGGAGATGACCTCGCCCCAGCCGGACACGAGGATCTCGGCCAGGTCCTCGCGCTCGTCGACCGCGAGGAACGCCGCCTCGGCGGCGTTGAGCTGCAGGTCGAGGAGCTCGGAGAGGGAGTAGCCGAAGGTCTCGGCCAGCAGGTAGAGCTCGTCCGTCAGGGAGACGTTCGAGACCAGGCGGTTGTCCGTGTTCACGGTGACGCGGAACCCGAGCTGGACCAGCAGGTCGATCGGGTGGCCGGCGATGCCCGCCGCGGCGTCCACGGCGCCGGTCTGCAGGTTCGAGGAGGGGCAGATCTCCAGGGCGATCTGGCGGTCCCGCACCCACGCGGCGGTCTCGCCCAGGTCCACGATGCCGGTGTCCGCGTCCACGGGGACGCCGTCCTCGTCGAGGCCGCCGAACTCCACCTGGATGTCGTCCGCGATGCGCACGCCGTGGCCCAGGCGCAGGGCGCGGCCCGAGACGAGCGCGTCCTGGATGGAGGACAGGCCCTCGGCCTCGCCGGCGTGCACGGTGACGGGCAGGTGCTGCTGGGCCAGCCAGGTGAAGGTGTCCGCGAAGCGGGAGGGCGGGAAGCCGATCTCGGCGCCCGCGATGTCGAAGCCGACGACGCCGCGGTCCCGGTGGCGCACGGCCAGCTCGGCGATCTCCTGGGCGCGGTCCGCGTGGCGCATGGCCGTCACGAGCTGGCCCACGCGGATCACGTGGCCGGCCTCGTCGGCGGCGTCCACGGCCTCGTCGAGGCCCTCCTGGACGGCCTCCACGGCCTCGTCCAGGGTCAGCCCGCTGGCCAGGTGCTGCTCGGGGGCCCAGCGGATCTCGCCGTAGACGACGCCGTCCGCGACGAGGTCCTCGACGAACTCGCGGGCCACGCGGCGCAGCTGCTCGTGCGTCTGCATGACGGAGGTGGTCAAGGCGAACGTCTCGAGGTACTTCTCCAGGGACTCGCCGTTGGCGTGCTCGGCGAACCAGTCGGCCAGGCCGTCCACGGTGTCCGCGGGGACCTCGACGCCGGCCTCGCGGGCCAGCTCGAGCACGGTGGCCACGCGCAGGCCGCCGTCCAGGTGGTCGTGGAGGGAGACCTTCGGCAGGGCGCCGAGGTCGATCGTCAGGGGCGAGGGGGCGGCGTCCGCCGGGGTCTGCGAGGAGATCGTCACGTGGCCGGACTCTACCGCAGGGCCGCCTGCTCGTCCGCGCCCAGCCGGTGCCCGTCCCGCGCCAGGCGGCGGCGCAGCAGCGCCTTCACGGCGCGGTCCAGCAGGAGCCCCACGAGGGCCGCGCCGAGGACGGCGACGGCCATGCGGAGCACCGTGCTGTCCAGCCACCCCACGGTCAGGCGCGCGATCGCGATCGAGTACACGGACCACAGGGCCGTGGAGACCAGGTCCAGCCCGACGAACCGCCACGGCGAGTAGTGCATGGCCCCCGCCGCGAGGTTCACGGCCACACGGCCCCCGGGGATGAACCGCGCGGTGAACAGCAGCAGCGCCCCGTGGGAGTCGAGGTTCCGGCGCGCCATCACGATGGTCCGGCGCACCCTCCCGTGGCGCATCCACCGGAAGCGGGTCACCCCGACGCCGCGGCCCGCCCCGTACGCCGCGACGTCGCCGAGGAACGCCCCGACGAATCCGGCCGCCCAGAGCGCCGCGAGGGGGAAGGGCCGGCCGTCCTCGACGATCGAGGCCAGCGCCACGAGGACCGACTCGGACGGGAAGACGGGCACGAGCCCGTCCAGCAGGCACAGCAGCGCGGCCAGCGGCAGCGCCCACGGGTGGGACGCCCCCGCCAGGATCGCCTGCTCCAGCGCCTGCACCACGGCGGTCAGCCGATCCGGTCCAGGATCACCGAGCGGGAGCGCAGCGCGGCGGCCTCGGCCTCGTCTGCGGCGGTGACGGCCCAGCCGCCGGCGAGGGCCGCGCGGGCGCGGTCGAACCGCTCCGGTGTGTCCGTGTGCAGGGTCATGAGCGGCTGCCCGGCCCGCACGGCGTCACCGGGGCGCGCGTGCAGCTCGACGCCGGCGCCGGCCTGCACGGGCTCGCCCTGGCGCTCGCGGCCGGCGCCCAGGCGCCACGCGGCCAGCCCGACGGCCATGGCGTCCAGCTCGGTGAGCACGCCGTCCGCGTCCGCGGTGACGGTCTCCTGGTGGCGGGCCGCCGGCAGCTCGGCGTGCGAGTCGCCGCCCTGCGCCTGGATCATGCGGTGCCACACGTCCATGGCCTTGCCGTTGGCCAGGTTCTCCGCCGGGTCCACGTCCGTGACGCCCGCGCCGGCGAGCATCGCACGGGCCAGCTCCACGGTGAGCTCCACGACGTCGGCGGGCCCGCCCCCGGCGAGCACCTCCACGGACTCGCGGACCTCGAGGGCGTTGCCGGCGGTGAGGCCCAGCGGCACGGACATGTCGGTGAGCAGCGCGGAGGTGTCCACGCCGGCGTCGCGGCCCAGGTCCACCATGGTGCGGGCCAGCTCGCGGGCGGAGGCCTCGTCCTTCATGAACGCGCCGGATCCGCACTTGACGTCCAGCACGAGGGCGCCGGTGCCCTCGGCGATCTTCTTGGACATGATCGAGGAGGCGATCAGCGGGATGGCCTCCACGGTGCCCGTGACGTCCCGGAGCGCGTAGAGCTTCTTGTCCGCCGGGGCCAGGCCCGCGCCGGCCGCGCAGACCACGGCGCCCACCTCGCCGAGCTGGCGCATCATCTGGTCGTTCGTGAGGTCTGCGCGCCAGCCCGGGATGGACTCCAGCTTGTCCAGGGTGCCGCCCGTGTGGCCGAGGCCCCGGCCGGAGAGCTGGGGCACCGCCACGCCGTAGGACGCCACGAGGGGCGCCAGGGGCAGGGTGATCTTGTCCCCCACGCCGCCGGTGGAGTGCTTGTCCGCGGTGGCCAGGCGGCGCCCGTCGGGGGCGGAGAGGCCGGAGAAGTCCATGCGCTCGCCCGAGGCGATCATCGCGGCCGTCCAGCGGGCGATCTCCTCCCGGTCCATGCCGTTGAGGAGGATGGCCATGGCCAGGGCGGACATCTGCTCGGGGGCGACGACGCCGCGCGTGTACGCGTCCACCACCCAGTCGATGCGCTCGGGGTCCAGCCGGTGGCCGTCCCGCTTGAGGCGGATGACCTCGATGGCGTCGAAGGCCTCGGGAGCGGCGGGCTGGGCGGGCATGGAGGTGGTGGTCATGGCGGCGGGGCCCCTTCCGGCGTCGTCGGCTCCGGCGGCGCGCACCGCCGGAGCCCCCAGCCTAGCCAGAGACGCCGCGAGCCGCCCGGGAGGATCCCGGACGGCTCGTGGACGGGGGCGCGGGTCGGGGGCGCCGGAGGCTCAGGCCTCCAGGGCGTCGGGGCCGAACGCCTCGGGCAGGAGCGCCTCGACGGTGGTGACGCCGGCCGCCGTGAGCACGGCCAGCCCCGGCGCGCGGAACTCCCAGAGCAGCTGCCGGCAGCGCCCGCACGGGGTGATGAGCCGGCCGTCACCGCCCACGCACAGGAAGGCCCGCAGCCGGCCCCCGCCCGTCATGTGCAGCTGCCCCACGAGCGCGCACTCGGCGCACAGGGCCACGCCGTAGGCGGCGTTCTCCACGTTGCAGCCGCTCACCAGGCGGCCGTCCTCGGTGAGCGCCGCGGCCCCCACCCGGAACCCCGAGTAGGGGGCGTACGCACGCTCCATCGCGTCGGCCGCGGCCGCGCGCAGCCGGTCCCAGTCGGCCTCGGCCACGGGGGCGGCGCAGGCGGGCGGCGTCGTCGTGCCGGTCATGGGGTCACTCCTTCACGTACGGCTCGCCCGCGGCGGCCGGGCCGCGGGAGCGTCCCACCAGGCCGGCCACGGCGAACACCGTCACCAGGTACGGGAGCATGGCCATGAACTGGCTGGGCACCGGGGTGCCCAGGATCGCGAACACGAACTGCATGTTGGTCGCGAAGCCGAACAGCAGCGCCGCGAAGAACGCGCCGATCGGGTTCCACCGGCCGAAGATCACCGCGGCGAGGGCGATGAAGCCCTGGCCCGCCGTCATCTCCTTGGAGAACGAGGACGCGGAGACCAGCGTGAAGAACGCGCCGCCCATGCCCGCCACCGCGCCGCCGAGCAGCACGTTGACGTAGCGGGTGCGGTTCACGTCGATGCCCACGGTGTCCGCGGCCTTCGGATGCTCGCCCACGGCGCGCACGCGCAGGCCCCAGCGGGTGCGGAACAGGCCGAACCACAGCAGGGCCACGATCGCGTACATCAGGTAGCCCAGGATCGTCTGGTCGAAGAGGATCGGCCCGATGACCGGGATGTCCGCGAGCAGGGGGATGCGCAGGTCCGGGAAGCGCGGCGGCGCGTTCAGGTCCGAGTCCGCGGTGAGCACGGTGGAGAACAGGAAGTTCGTCAGGCCGGCCACCAGCACGTTCAGCACGACGCCGACGATGACCTGGTTCACCAGGTACCTGATGGAGAACACCGCCAGCAGCCAGGACACCAGCACGCCGGCCACGATCGCCGCACCGAGGCCGGCCCACGGGGAGCCGGTGAGGGAGCCGACGACGGCCGCCATGAACGCGCCGGCCAGGAGCTGGCCCTCGATCGCGATGTTCACCACGCCGGAGCGCTCGGACAGGATGCCGGCCATGGAGCCGAAGATCAGCGGCACGGCCAGGGTGAAGGAGCCGGCGATCAGGCCGGTGAGGAACACCTCGTTGTTGGTCGCGGCGCCCACCACCCACACCAGGAACGCGGCCGTGAAGGCCAGGGCGAACAGGCCCGCGGCCCAGCCGGGCAGACGTCGCCCGCGCAGGGTCAGGACCCATGCCGCCGCAGTGATCGCGGCCATGACGGCGGTGAGCGCCCAGCCGGTCACGGCCGGGTCGGCCAAGAGGTCCGGCAGCCGGACCGCGTCGGAGGCCTCGGAGATGCGGAACACCGCCGTGGAGTCCGAGGCGCCCAGCGCGAAGACCACTAGGGAGACGAGCGTGAACACGCTCAGCAGGACGGGGGTGCTCCAGTGGCGGACCACCACGCCGGAGGACGCGGCGCCGGCCCGCTCGGACGGGGTCGCGCTCTCGCGCGCGGGTGCTGCGGTGCTCACAGGTCCTGTCCCTTCTCACGGTGCGGGCCGGTCCCGGCGACGGGATCCGCGGGGTCGGCCGCGACGGCGGTCGCGGCGGCGTCCTGGGTCTGGGCGGACGGCACGGAGGCCAGGCCGGCCGCGCCGGGGACCGCGGCGCCGGCCACGGCCGGCTGGGTGACGACGTCGGCGGTGCGGCGTGCCCGCGCCGCGCCCGGGGCGGGCAGGCGGAACAGGCCGCGCACGAGCGGCGGGGCCGCGATGAACAGCACGATCATCGACTGGACCACGAGCACGATGTCGATCGGCACACCGGTCTCTGTCTGCATGGTCACCCCGCCGGCGCGCAGGGCGCCGAAGAGCAGGCCCGCGAACAGCACGCCCACCGGGTTGGAGCGGCCCAGGAGGGCCACGGTGATCGCGTCGAAGCCGTAGGAGCCGGCCACCGAGGTGTTCAGCGCGTTCTCCGTGCCGGAGACGTGCGTCATGCCGGCCAGGCCCGCCAGGCCGCCCGAGATGGCCATCGCGGCCACGTAGGTGCCCTTGACGGACATGCCCGCGGTGCGGGCGGCTGCCGGGTTGGCGCCCACCGCGCGCAGGCGGAATCCCAGCGTCGAGCGGGACATGAGCCACCAGGTGAACGCCGTGACGAGCAGGGCGAGCACGAAGCCCCAGTGGAGGCGGTACCCGTCGCCGAGCAGCTTCGGGAACATGCCGCTCTCCGGGAGGAACTCGGAGACCGGGTTGGTGGTGCCGGCCCGGCGCAGCACCGGCGTGTTCAGCAGGTACGCCAGGACGTTGACGGCCACGTAGTTGAGCATGATCGTGAGGATCACCTCGTGCGCGCCGGTCCAGGCCTTGAGCACGCCCACCACGGCGCCCCAGAGGACGCCGCCCACGACGCCGGCCAGCAGGACGACGAGCAGGTGCAGGCCGAACGGCAGGGGAAGGTGCACGGCCGTCCAGGTGGCGACCATGGCGCCGAAGATGAACTGGCCCTGGCCGCCGATGTTGAACAGGCCGGCCCGGAAGGCCACGGCCACGCCGAGGGAGATGATGATCAGCGGGGTGGCCACCGTCAGCGTCTCCGTCAGCGGGCGGACCATGTCCGTGAACGTGTCGGCCTCGTAGTTGAAGACCGCGCCGCGGAACAGCGCGGCGTACGCCCCGGAGACCGCCTTCCAGGCCGCGGTCAGCGCGTCCTGCGGGCGGGCGAACAGGTAGCCCGCGGCGTCCTGGACGTCCTCGTCCGTGACGACGATCAGCACGGCCGAGATGACGAGGGAGAGCAGGACGGCCAGCACGGTGACCGCCCCGTTGGAGGAGGCCAGGCGCCGTAGAGCGGAGCCGTCCTCCTGCGTGCGCGCCCCGGCGGGGCGCGAAGCCACGGCGGTGCTCATGCCCGGGCTCCTTCCTGGTGGGTGTCCTCGGCGGTCTGGCCCGCCATGAGCAGGCCCAGGTGCTCGCGCGAGGCGTCCCCGGGCACGATGTCCACGATGCGGCCGTGGTACATCACGGCGATCCGGTCGGCGAGCTCGCGGACCTCGTCCAGCTCGGTGGAGACGATCAGCACGGGGGTGCCGGCGTCGCGCTCGGCGATGATCCGGTCGTGGAGGAACTCGATCGAGCCCACGTCCACGCCGCGCGTCGGCTGCGAGGCGATGAACAGGCGCAGCCCGTCCACGAGCTCGCGGGCCATCACCACCTTCTGCTGGTTGCCGCCCGAGAGGGAGGAGACGGGCACGTCCACACCCTGGGTGCGGACGTCGAACTCCTCCACGCGGCGCTCGGCGAGTTCCCGGACGGCGCGGGGGCGCAGCTGCACGGCGGAGCCGGCGGGGGCGACGTCGAACCGGTTCAGGACCATGTTCTCCGCCACGGAGAAACTGCCGACGAGGCCATCGGTGGAGCGGTCCTCGGGGACGTAGCCGACGCCGGCGTGGATGATCTGGCGGGTCGAGCGGCCGAGCAGCTCGCGCCCGTCGAGGCGGATCGAGCCGGCGGCCTTGGCCTGCAGGCCCATGATGGCCTCGGTGAGCTCGGTCTGGCCGTTGCCCTGCACGCCGGCCACGGCGAGGACCTCGCCCTGGCGGATGCCGAAGGAGACGTCGTCCACGAGCACCTGGCCGGTCGGGGAGACCACGGTCAGGTGCTCCACGCGGAACGTCTCCTCGCCGAGCTGCGGCGCGGTCTTCCGGCGGTTCAGGACGACGTCGCGGCCCACCATCAGCGAGGCCAGCTCGGCCGCGGAGGCCGAGGGGTCGGCGGTGCCCACCACGCGGCCGCGGCGCAGCACGGTGATGTCGTCGGAGATCGCCTTGACCTCGCGCAGCTTGTGGGAGATGAAGACGATCGCCGTGCCGTCCGCGCGCAGCTGGCGGATGATCGCCAGCAGCTCGTCCGTCTCCTGCGGGGTGAGGACGGCGGTCGGCTCGTCGAGGATGAGGATCCGCGCGTCGCGCACCAGGGCCTTGATGATCTCCACGCGCTGCTGCACGCCCACGGGGAGGTCCTCGACCACGGCGTCGGGGTCCACGTCGAAGCCGTAGGCGTCGGAGATCTCGCGGATCTTCCGGCGGGTGGCCTCGAGGTCCAGGACGCCGGCGCCACGGGTGTGCTCGTCGCCGAGGGCGACGTTCTCCGCCACGGTGAACACGGGCACCAGCATGAAGTGCTGGTGGACCATGCCGATGCCGGCGCGCATCGCCTCGCCCGGGCCGGAGAAGGCGACGGGCTCGCCGTCGAGCAGGATCTGGCCCTCGGTGGGCTCGTAGAGCCCGAAGAGGACGTTCATGAGGGTGGACTTGCCGGCGCCGTTCTCGCCCAGCAGCGTGTGCACGCGCCCCGACTCCACGGTCAGGTTCACGTCCTCGTTGGCGGCGAAGGAGCCGAAGCGCTTGGTGATGCCGCGCAGCTCGAGCTTCATGGTGGCCTTCCTGGTCTCGGGGACGGCGGACGCGGGACGGGGCCGACGACGACGGACCGTGGCGGCCCGCCGACGTCGGCCCCGGGGAGTCCGGATCCCCCGCGGAGGGGGTGGGGTCAGGACTTCGGGGAGTACTCGGAGTCGACCTTCACCTTGCCGGAGATGATGTCCTCCTGCAGGGTCTGGACCTCGTCCTTGAGCTCCTGCGGGACCTTGGAGTCGAAGTCGTGGAACGGGGCCAGCTCGACGCCCTTGTTCTCCAGGGTGCCCACGTAGGGATCCGCGGAGAACTCGCCCTTGAGGTCCTGGCCGATCACGTCGGAGACGGACTGGCCCATGTTCTTCACCACGGAGGTGAGGATCAGGGCGCCGTCCTTGGTGGACTCGTAGCCGTCGGAGTCCGGCCACACCACGGCGACGGACTTGCCGCCGGCGTTGGCCTCCTTCACGGCGTCCAGGGTGCCCAGACCCACGGGGCCGGCGACGGGCATGACGATGTCCGCGCCCTGGTTGATGAAGTTGGCGGTGTTGGTCTTGCCGTTGGCCTGGTTGTCGAAGTCGCCGGTGAAGGAGCCGGTCTTGGCCTCGCGGTCCCAGCCGAGGACCTTGACGTCCTTGCCCTTGACCTCGTTGTAGTGCTCGACGCCGGCCGCGAAGCCGTCCATGAAGACGGTGACGGTGGGGATCTCCATGCCGCCGTAGGTGGCGACGGTGCCGGTCTTCGTCATGCCGGCGGAGACGTAGCCGGCCAGGAACGCGGCCTGGGCGGTGTCGTAGGTCAGCTTCTTCACGTTGTCGGAGAAGCCGTCCGCGGTGACGTCGACGCCGAGGAAGTGGATGTCCGGGTTCTTCTGGGCGATCGGCTTGATCGTGTCGCCCAGCATGTAGCCGACGCCGATGATCGAGTCGCACTGGGCGTTGACCTGGGCGTTCACGTTGGGGGTGAACTCGGAGGCGTCCTTGGACTCGGCCTTGTTGGTCTCGATGCCGTAGGCCTCCTCGGCGGCCTTCAGGCCCTCGTAGGAGGACTGGTTGAAGGAGCGGTCGTCGAAGCCGCCGGCGTCGGAGACGATGCAGGACTTGTAGTCCTTGTTGTCGGAGCCGGCGGCCGCGTCCGCGGAGACCGCGGCGCCGGAGCCGGAGGCCGAGCCGGAGTTCTCGGCGGGCGGGGCGCCGCAGCCGGCCAGGAGCAGGCCGGAGCTGAGCAGGGCGGCGGGGACGGCGAGGCGGCGACGGCCGGCCAGGGGGGAGACGATGCCCATGGGGTCCTCTTTCGGAAGGCGCGGAGCGAGACGAAGCCCCCGGAGGGGCGGCGGGGGCGCGGCGGCGTCCTCGTCGAGGTCCCGCGCGCCCGTCGCGCAGGAGTTTACCCGTTGTTCTCCTCTGTCGCCCCCGTCACCCAGACGCCCCGGACGGTCCCCGGCCGCGTCAGCGGGCGGGCTTGGCGAGCACGTCGAGGGCCGCCGCGGCGAAGACGCGCATGCCCACGCCGATCGCCCGCTCGTCGGGGGCGTAGTCCCCGCGGTGCAGGTCGTAGGTGGGCCCGCCGGGGGTGCGCGTGCCCAGGCGCAGCATCGCCCCGGGCACCTTCTGGGTCATCCACGCGAAGTCCTCGCCGCCCATGGACTGGGGGGTGAGCGCGATCGCGTGGGCGCCCAGCTCCCGACGCGCGGCGTCCTCGATGAGCGCCGTCTCGGCCTCCGCGTTGTCCACCGGGGGCACACCGCGGATGTGCTCGAGCTGGACCTGGACGCCGTAGGGGGAGGCGACCTGGGTGACGACCTCGTCCAGCAGGGCGCCGGCCTCCTCCCAGACGCCCGCGTCGAGGCACCGCATGGTGCCGGCCAGGTACCCGGTGTTGTCGATGGCGTTCGGCGCGGAGCCGGCCGCGATCTGCCCCCAGACCACGGAGACGGCCGAGCGGACGTCGATGCGCCGGGACAGCACCGCGGGGACGTTCACCGCGATCTGCGAGAGGGCGAACACCATGTCCTCGGTGAGGTGCGGCCGGGAGGTGTGCCCGCCGCGGCCGGTGAGGGTGATCCTGATCGTGTCCGCGGCCGAGGTGATGGCACCGATGCGCGTGCCGATCGTGCCGACGTCGAAGTGGGGGTCGCAGTGGGCCGCGAGCACGCGCGGCACACCCTCCAACACGCCCTGGCGGATCACCGCGAGCGATCCGCCGGGCAGGCGCTCCTCGGCCGGCTGGAAGATCACGCGCACCCGGCCGCGCGCCCGCTCGCCCACGGCGCGCAGCTCCGCAGTGGGCGCCGCGCCGCGGAGGATCCGCCCCAGGGTCAGGGCGGTGCCGAGCATGACGGCCGTGTGCATGTCATGCCCGCACGCGTGCGCCACGCCGTCGTTGACGGAGACGTAGGGGAGGCCCGTCTCCTCCTCGACCGGCAGCGCGTCGATGTCCGCGCGCAGCCCCAGGACGACCGGCCCCTCCCCCAGGTCCACGTAGGCGCCGGTGCCCTCGAGGCGGACGGGGTTGAGGCCGTATTCCGCGAGGGTCTCCACGATCCGGTCCGTCGTGCGGTACTCCTCGTAGGAGAGCTCGGGGTGCCGGTGCACATCCCGCCGGAACGCGGTGACGTGCTCCTCCAACTGCTGCACGACGGGCGCGACGGAGGGCGGGGCGAGGCGCGGCGCCGTCCCCGTGACGACGGACTCGGAGGTGGTCATGGCCCCGCACCCTACCCCGCGGGGAGACCCCCCGCCCCGCCCCGGGCGACTCAGAGGACGTCGTCGGCGCCCTGCGCCTTGAGCGACTCCACGGTCCTCTTCACGTCCTGCGCATGCTCGGTGGTGGTCACCAGCAGCGCGTCCCCGGTGTCCACCACGACGACGTCCTCGACGCCGATCAGCGCGATCACGCGGGAAGTGTCGGTGACCACCACGCCCGTCGCCGAGTCGGAGTACACCCGCGGGGTGTCGCCGATGACGGTGACGCCGGAGCCGTCCTTGACGGGGTTCAGGCGGGCGATGGCGGCGAAGTCGCCGACGTCGTCCCAGGTGAAGGCGCCGGGGATGACGGCCACGTCGCCGGCCGTGGCGGCGGGCTCGGCCACCGCGTAGTCGATGGCGGTCTTCTTCAGTCCCGGCCACACCCGCGCCATGACCGCGTCGCGCTCCGGCGTCTCCCAGGCGCGGGCGATCTCCGTCAGGCCCGCGTGGAGCTCGGGCTCGTTGGCCTCGAGGTGCTGGAGCATCAGCGCGACCGGCGCCACGAACATGCCGGCGTTCCAGAGGTACCGTCCGGAGGCCACGTACCGCTCGGCCACGCGCTGGTCGGGCTTCTCCACGAACGCGGCGACGTCGTGGGCGTCCGGCGCGCCGGCCACGGAGAGGCGCCGGCCGGTGCGGATGTACCCGAAGCCCGTGGCGGCGTGGGTCGGGGTGATGCCGATCGTGACGATCCGCCCCGTGGCGGCCGTCTCCACGGCCTGGCGCACGGCGTCCTGGAACACGTCCACGGGGCCGATCACCTGGTCCGCGGCGAAGGAGCCCATGATGGTGTCCGGGTCGCGCAGCCAGAGGATCGCGGCGGCCAGCCCGATGGCGGCGGCCGAGTCCTTGGGCTCCGGCTCGAGGACGAGGTCCGCGGCGCCGACGTCCGGCAGCTGCCGGCAGACCGCGTCCTCGTGCGCCCGGCCGGTGACCACCATGATGCCGCCCGCGAGCGGGGCCAGCCGGTCCCAGGTGGCGCGGATCAGGGTCTGGCCCGAGCCGGTGAGGTCGTGCAGGAACTTGGGGGCGGCGGCCCGGGAGAGTGGCCACAGCCGGGTGCCCACGCCGCCGGCGGGGATCACGGCGTGGAAGCGCTCGAGGGCGGACGCGCTGGGCTGGCTGGGCGCGCTCTGCGCCGCGGTCGGGTCGATGCTCACAGGGCCAGGGTAGGGAACGCGCCGGACGCGGCACGAATCCGGACCCCCACCGCCCCCGCCCACGGCCGGTGACACACACCGCCCCGCCCGTGCTCCACGGGCGGCCGAGGGTCTACTCTGTCCTGTGGAATCCACTCGCATCCGTGCCCGTCCGCGCCATCCGGCGTCCCCCTCGGGGCGGAGCATTCCCCTGGAGGTATCAACCGTGTCTAGCGCCACTGCGCAGGCCCCGGCCAAGAACGGCCGCGGAACCCTGTATCGGGGCCACGGCGGCATGTGGTCCTGGGTGGGCCACCGCGTCACCGGCGTCGTCATCTTCTTCTACCTGCTCGTCCACGTGCTGGACACCGCCATGGTGCGGGTCTCCCCGGAGGCCTACGACGCCGTGATCCGCTCGTACAAGACCTGGTACTTCGCCCTGGGCGAGACCGCGCTGGTCGCCGCGATCCTCTTCCACGCCCTGAACGGCCTGCGCATCATCCTGGTCGACTTCTGGAAGGGCGGCACCAAGCACCACAAGACCCTCCTGTGGGTCGTGCTGGCCGTCTGGGCCGTCCTGTTCCTGGGCTTCGCCGTCCGTCACCTCTCCATCGCCTTCGGAGGCCACTGACCATGAGCACCACCGCTGAGACCCCCCTCGCGGCTCCGCGCACGGGCCGCCTCGACTCCAAGTACGTCCGCGGCGAGTCCGGCAAGGGCAACTTCGAGATGCTCGCGTGGCTCTTCATGCGCGTGTCCGGCGTGTTCCTCGTCGTCCTCGTGTTCGCGCACATCTTCGCCAACCTCATGGTCGGCGACGGCATCAGCGGCCTGGACTTCGGCTTCGTGGCCGGCAAGTGGGCCAACCCGCTGTGGCAGCTCTGGGACCTCGCCCTGCTGTGGCTGGCCATGCTGCACGGCGCCAACGGCGTCCGCACCATCATCAACGACTACGCGGAGCGCGACGGCGTCCGCTTCTGGCTCTCGATGATCCTCTACGTGGCCACCGCCGTGATCATCGTCCTCGGCTCCCTGGTGATCTTCACCTTCGACCCGTGCATGGTGGACGCCTCCGGCGCCCTCCTCGAGGGCTCCCCGGCCATCTGCCGCTGACCCACGTCGGCACCGAGCACACCCGGAGCCGGACGCCGCCGCCCCCCGGCAGCGCGCGTCGGGCCCTGACACTGAGAGAGAGACACCTGAATGCAGGTTCACAAGTACGACGTGGTGATCGTCGGCGCCGGCGGCGCGGGCATGCGCGCCGCCATCGAGTCGGGCCAGCGCGCCCGCACCGCGGTCCTCACCAAGATCTACCCGACCCGCTCCCACACCGGCGCGGCCCAGGGCGGCATGTGCGCCGCCCTCGCCAACGTCGAGGAGGACAACTGGGAGTGGCACACCTTCGACACCGTGAAGGGCGGCGACTACCTGGTGGACCAGGACGCCGCCGAGATCATGGCCAAGGAGGCCATCGACGCGGTCCTCGACCTCGAGAAGATGGGCCTGCCGTTCAACCGCACACCCGAGGGCAAGATCGACCAGCGCCGCTTCGGCGGCCACACCCGTGACCACGGCAAGGCCCCCGTGCGCCGCGCGTGCTACGCCGCGGACCGCACCGGCCACATGATCCTCCAGACCCTCTACCAGAACTGCGTCAAGCACGACGTCGAGTTCTACAACGAGTTCTACGTGCTGGACCTGCTGCTGGTGGACGAGGACGCCACCCGCGAGGACGGGACCCCCTACACGCAGAAGCGCGTGGCCGGCGTCGTCTCCTACGAGCTCGCCACCGGCGAGATCCACGTGTTCCAGGCCAAGGCCGTCATCTTCGCCACCGGCGGCGCGGGCAAGGTCTACAAGACCACCTCCAACGCCCACACCCTCACCGGCGACGGCATGGCGATCGCCTACCGCGCCGGCCTCCCGCTGGAGGACATGGAGTTCGTGCAGTTCCACCCGACCGGCCTGGCCGGCCTGGGCATCCTGCTCTCCGAGGCGGCCCGCGGCGAGGGCGGCATCCTCCGCAACGCCGAGGGCGAGCGCTTCATGGAGCGCTACGCGCCCACCATCAAGGACCTGGCCCCGCGCGACATCGTGGCCCGCTCCATGGCCGAGGAGGTCCGCCAGGGCCGCGGCGCCGGTCCGAACAAGGACTACGTGCTGCTCGACCTGACGCACCTGGAGCCCTCGCACATCGACGAGAAGCTCCCGGACATCACCGAGTTCGCCCGCACCTACCTGGGCGTCGAGCCCTACACGGAGCCGGTGCCGGTGTTCCCGACGTGCCACTACTTCATGGGCGGCATGCCGACCAACGTCAAGGCCGAGGTCCTCCAGGACAACGACACCGTCGTCCCGGGCCTCTACGCCGCCGGCGAGGTCGCCTGCGTGTCCGTGCACGGCTCCAACCGCCTGGGCACCAACTCGCTGCTGGACATCAACGTGTTCGGCCGCCGCGCCGGCATCCACGCCGCCGAGTACGCCGCGCAGGCGGACTGGGTGGAGCTGCCCGAGGGCGGCGAGCTGCCGACCGTCCAGCACATCGAGAACCTGCGCTCCGCCACCGGCTCCGAGCGCGTCGCGGACATCCGCGCCGAGCTGCAGGAGTCCATGGACGCCGACATGCAGGTGTTCCGCGACGAGGACTCGATCCGCCGCGCGCTGGCCAAGATCGAGGAGCTGCGCCACCGCTACGAGAACGTGTCCGTGCAGGACAAGGGCCACCGCTTCAACCTCGACCTGCTCGAGGGCATGGAGCTCGGCTACCTCCTGGACATCGCCGAGGCGATGACCCTGGCGGCCCTGGGCCGCAAGGAGTCCCGCGGCGGCCACTACCGCGAGGACTACCCGAACCGCGACGACGCCAACTTCATGGCCCACACCATGATCTACCGCGACGAGACCGCGGAGATGGAGGGCGTGAAGGGCATCCGCTTCGAGACGAAGCCCGTCGTCGTCACCCGTTACCAGCCGATGGAGCGTAAGTACTGATGAGCCACGCAGCAACCGAGACCCAGGCCCCCGCGGCCCCGGCGCAGCAGACCCAGGGCCAGGACGGCGGCATGGGCGAGATCGAGTCCTTCGACATCACCCTCCGTGTGCGCCGGTTCCTCCCGGAGTCCTCCGAGGAGTCCTACTGGGACGAGTGGCGCCTCACCATGTTCGGCACCGACCGCGTGCTGGACGCCCTGCACAAGGTCAAGTGGGACCACGACGGCACCCTGTCGTTCCGCCGCTCCTGCGCCCACGGCGTGTGCGGCTCCGATGCCATGCGCATCAACGGCCGCAACCGCCTGGCCTGCAAGACCCTGCTGAAGGACCTGGACCTGTCCCAGCCCATCACGGTCGAGCCGATCAAGGGCCTGCCGGTGGAGAAGGACCTCATCGTGGACATGGAGCCCTTCTTCCAGTCCTACCGCGAGGTCATGCCGTTCCTGGTCGCCAAGGGCCACGAGCCCTCCAAGGAGCGCTACCAGTCCCAGGCCGACCGCGCCATCTACGACGACACCACCAAGTGCATCCTCTGCGCCGCGTGCACCTCGTCGTGCCCGGTCTTCTGGACGGACGGCCAGTACTTCGGCCCGGCCGCCATCGTCAACGCGCACCGCTTCATCTTCGACTCGCGCGACGACGCCGGCGACATGCGCCTGGAGATCCTGAACGACAAGGAGGGCGTGTGGCGCTGCCGCACCACCTTCAACTGCACCGAGGCGTGCCCCCGCGGCATCCAGGTGACCAAGGCGATCGCCGAGGTCAAGCAGGCCATCCTGGCCCGCTCCTTCTGAGCCTCTGACGCACGACGGCGGCCCGTCTCCCTCCGGGGAGGCGGGCCGCCGTCGTCGTGCGGGCCGCCGGGCGCGGCACGGCTCAGCCGAGGAAGGCCTCGCGGACGGCCTTGGAATGCGCCGTGACCAGCCAGACCGCGCAGAACACCGCCATGGCGCCGACGGCGACCAGCACTGCCATCCCGGACGCGCCGCGGGCGGCCATGCGACCGCCGTCCACGGCCCAGAACACGGCGCTGAGCAGGCCGACGCCGGCCAGGGCGGTGCCCAGCCAGCGGGTGGCGCCCCACAGCCGCTGGGCAGCCCAGACGAGCAGGGCGGCGGTCAGCAGCACGCCCACGGCGCCGAGGACGGCCCCGCCGGGCGGCGTGAGGAAGTCCTGGACCTGCTGCGCGCTCACCTCGTACTGGCCCCACGTGCGGGACTGCAGGACCTCGCGCGCGTAGCCCGGGTCCGACTGCAGCCCGAGGACGCCCGCCACGGCGGCGGCGCTCACGAGCCCCGTCCCGGCCGTCATGGCCTGGTAACGGCGGATCGGCCCACGCACGGCGGGGTCGTCCAGGCCGGAGGGACGGGCGGAGGCGGGGGCGACGTCGTCGGAGCGCATGGACCCATCATCGCGCACGCCTCCCCCGGCCCGAGGACGCCGAGGACGACGCCGGCCC
>NZ_JAKRNH010000189.1:0-1814 GCF_022346985.1 Micrococcus sp. ACRRV | reverse complement strand
GCGTCGTCGGTGGGGCGGCGGTCGGGCAGGGGCACGGGCGTGTCCTCTCATCGGGGGCGTGGCCGGCACGGTCGGTCCGGCCAGCCTAGCCGCGGCGCCGGCCCGCGCACCGGGCCACGAGACCTTCACCGGACGTTCACGCGGCCCGCGTCCTGTGGTGCACCGGGCGCTCCTACCGTGGGCCCCGGACGGGCGCGGATCCGTCCGACACGACGGCGAGGAGGCCAGCGATGACGCTGCAGGCGGACGGCACCGGACGGCACGGCAGGGGGACCGGCGAGACGGGCGCGGAGGTGCGGGAGGGGGCGGCGTCGGACGGGCGGCGCTCCTACGTGGTGGACACCTCCGTCCTCCTCTCCGACCCGCGGGCCCTCGTGCGCTTCGCGGAGCACGAGGTGGTGCTGCCGCTCGTCGTCGTCTCGGAGCTGGAGGGCAAGCGCCAGGACCCCGATCTCGGCCACGCCGCCCGCCACGCCCTGCGGCTCCTGGAGGACCTGCGGGTGCGCCACGGCTCGCTGGAGGACGCGGTGCCCCTCACCGCGCAGGGCGGCACGCTGCGGGTGGAGCTCAACCACGTCTCCACGGACGTGCTGCCCTTCGGCATCCGCGGCACGGACAACGACTCGCGGATCCTCGCGGTGGCCAAGGCGCTCGCGGACGAGGGCCGGGACGTGACCCTCGTGTCCAAGGACCTGCCGATGCGCGTGAAGGCCGCCGCCATGGGGCTCGCCGCGGACGAGTACCGGCACGAGCTGGTGCGGGACTCCGGCTGGCGCGGGGCCGTGTCCCTCCGTGTGGACGAGGACCGCCTGGACTCGCTGTACGACGACGGCCGGATGGGCCTGCACGGGATCCCCCTGGACGACGTGGCCGGCTCCGGGGTGGACGCCGTCCCGGGCGAGCCCGCCCCCACGGCCGTGGACCTGCCCGTGAACACGGGGCTCTCGCTCACCTCGCCGCGGGCGGCCGGGCTGGCGCGGGTGCGGGAGGGCGGCGTCGCGACCCTCGTGCGGGGGGACGCGGACGTGTTCGGGCTGCACGGCCGCTCGGCGGCCCAGCGGCTGGCCATCGACCTGCTCACGGACCCGAGCGTGGGCATCGTCTCCCTGGGCGGACGGGCCGGCACGGGCAAGTCGGCGCTGGCCCTGTGCGCCGGCCTGGAGGCGGTGATGGAGCGCCGGGAGCACCGCAGGGTGGTGGTGTTCCGTCCCCTGTACGCCGTGGGCGGCCAGGACCTGGGCTACCTGCCGGGCACCGAGGGGGAGAAGATGGGCCCGTGGGCGCAGGCGGTGTTCGACACCCTCAGCGCGATCGTGTCGCCGTCGGTGATCGACGAGGTCGTCGACCGCGGGATGCTCGAGGTGCTGCCGCTGACGCACATCCGCGGGCGGTCCCTGCACGACTCCTGGGTGATCGTGGACGAGGCGCAGTCCCTCGAGCGGAACGTCCTGCTCACGGTGCTCTCCCGGATGGGCCGGGATTCCAAGGTGGTCCTCACCCACGACGTCGCCCAGCGGGACAACCTGCGCGTGGGCCGGCACGACGGCATCGCGGCCGTGGTGGAGACCCTCAAGGGGCACCCGCTGTTCGGCCACGTCACGCTGACGCGGTCCGAGCGCTCGCCGATCGCCGCCCTGGTGACGGAGCTGCTGGAGGAGGGCGAGGACTGAGAGGAGCCGCCCGGGGCAGTGGCGGGCAAGAAAAAGGGGGGGCGGGGGGGGGGGCGGCCCCCCCCCCCGGGGGGGCCCCCCCCCCCCCCCCGGGGGGGGGGGGGGGGCGCCCCCCCCCCCCCCCCCCCCCGCCCCGGGGGGGGG
>NZ_JAKRNH010000188.1:0-1822 GCF_022346985.1 Micrococcus sp. ACRRV | reverse complement strand
GCGCCGGGCCGGGGTCGGGTGCGGACATGCCCCGAGGGTAGCCCCGACTCCGGACGCGACACCGACCGCCGACTACCCTGGGACCCATGCCCACGCCCGAGACCGCCTCCGTGTCCGACTTCCGCGCCGCCGTCGCCGAGCGCCTGACGGCGGTGCTCGACGGACACGCGCGGGGCGCCGCCCGGATCCACCCCGACGCGGATCCCGTGGTCGAGGCCGTCAGCGTGCTCACCTCGGGCGGCAAGCGGCTGCGCGCCGTCCTCTGCTGGCTCGGGTGGCGCGCCGCCGGGGGCTCCCCGACGGACCCGCGGGCCGCCGTCGCGGGCGCGGCCTTCGAGCTGTTCCAGGCCGCCGCCCTGATCCACGACGACATCCTGGACCGCTCCGACACCCGGCGCGGCATGCCCAGCGTCCACCGCCGGTTCGAGGCCCGCCACCGCGAGCACGGCTGGCGGCACGAGGCGGAGCACTTCGGCGTGTCCGCGGCCATCCTCGCCGGGGACGTGGCCCTGGCGTTGAGCGACTCCATGTTCTCCCGGGCCATTGAAGGCACTCCCCGGGCGGAGCGCGCGCGGCGGGAGATGGAGCGGATGCGCTTCGAGGTCATGGTGGGCCAGTACCTCGACGTGGCCGCGGAGATGGCGCCGCCCGCCGCGGACCCGGCGGCGGCCGAGCGCGCGGCCCGCGCCGTCGTAGAGCACAAGTCGGCCCGCTACTCGGCGGTGCACCCGCTGGCGCTCGGGGCCCTGCTGGCGGGCGCCGACGACGACCTCGTCGCGGCGTTCGAGGCGGTGTCCCTGCCGTTCGGGATGGCCTTCCAGCTGCAGGACGACCTGCTCGGGGTGTTCGGCGACCCGGCACACACGGGCAAGCCTGCCGGGGACGACCTCCGCGAGGGCAAGCGGACGGTCCTGGTCGCCCGGGCCGAGGCGCTGCTCCCCCGCGGGGAGGCGGCCGCCCTCGACGCCGAGCTCGGAGATCCGGCGCTCTCCGCGGAGCGGGTGGCGCACTGGCAACGGCGGCTCGAGGAGGTCGGAGCCCGGACGGCGGTCGCCGACGAGGTCGACCGGCTCTCGGCCGAGGCGCGCCGGGGCCTGGAGCGGCTCGCGGCCCTCGGGGTGGGGACGGACGTGCGCGGGGAGCTGGCCGAGCTCATCGACGCGTACACAGTCCGCACCGCCTGACCCGGCGGCCCCGGGCCCGCGACTCGCCCGGGGTCGGGCCCGGGCCCCTGCGGTCAGCGGGACCGGTTCACCACCCCAGCGCCTGGGCGCGGCGCCGCACCTCGGTCTTGTGGCCGTCCCGGAGGGCGTCGATCGGCCGGCCGGGCAGCGACTCGTCAGGGGTGAAGAGCCACCGCAGCGCCTCCTCGTCGTCGAACCCGGCGTCCTGCAACAGCACGAGGGTCCCGTGCAGCGGCTCAAGCAGTCCGCGCTCCGTGAGGAATGCCGCGGGCACGGCGCGCACGGACGGCTCGGGACGGCGGACGGCGAGCAGGCGACGGTCGTTGATCAGGTTGTGCACGCGGGTGACGCGCAGGTCCAGGCGCTCGGCGACGTCCGGGAGGGTGAGCCAGTCGCCCACGAGGGCGTCCAGCTCGGGGGAGACGGCGTCGGAGGGGACCCGGTCGACGGGGTGTTCGGTGGTCATCCCGCCAATCTACCTGGGCCTCCAGACAGGGCCGGGCGGTCGGCCGACGGGGGTGGGCGCGGAAGGTCACGTTCCTATAACATCGGCGGAGTCGGGGCCGCCGCCACCTTCCCCCCGGGGCGCCCGACACGGGCATCGCCCGTGCCAGCCCACATGCCCCCCGCCAGGAAGG
>NZ_JAKRNH010000187.1:0-1836 GCF_022346985.1 Micrococcus sp. ACRRV | reverse complement strand
GGTCAACGAGGGGTCGACGCTCCCCGGACACGCCGCAGGCCCCCGCTCCGTGAGGGAGCGGGGGCCTGCGGGGAGGGAAGTGGAGGGACCGGGGAGGGCGTGGCGGATCAGGTGTCGGCGCGCCCCCGGCTGTCCCACTCGCGGTCGAGCCGGTCCATGAGCCCGCCGCGCCGGCGCCCGGCGTGCGGGCCGCCGTCGCCGGCCACCGGCGCCCCCGGGGCGCGGGAGGCCGAGACCCTGCGGGAGGTGAGCACGAGGATGCCGCCGCCGAGCAGCACGGCGCCGAGCACGCCGACGACCACCAGGTGGGTGGACACCCCGACCAGGACCACGGCCAGCCCCGCGAGCATCATGGCCGCACCCAGGACGATCCGGCGCACAGGGGCGGGGCCCCGCGGAGTGGAGAGCTGGGACGCGAGGGACGGGTCGTCGGCGTGGAGCTGGCGCTCGAGCTCGTCGAGGACTCGCTGCTCGTGGTCGGAGAGAGGCACGAGGCGCTCCTTCTCTGGTGGTGGCGGCGCGGCCGCCCCGTCGGCAGGGCGCCCAGGGCGCCGGGTGCCCTCCACGATAGTTCCCCACCCCCGTCCGCCGCCACGCCGGGGCCGGGGTCCGCGCCGGTCAGGAGCCCTCCGGCGGGCCCAGGAGGGAGGCCGGCCGCACCCCTGCGCCCGGGAATCGCCGGGCCACGGCGTCCGCCGCCTCCTCCGCGCGGCGCCAGCCGGCGTCGTCCGTGGGCCCCTCGTGCCCCTCGGGGGCGAACAGCGCCTCCTGGACCGCGCCGTGGGCCTCGGCGTCGGACAGGCGCTCGGCGCGGACGCCGACCAGTCGGACCGGGTGGGGGCGTTCGGTGAGCAGCCCGGCCACGGCCGGCCCGGCGTGCGCGTGCAGGACACGGCCCGACGCCGTCGGCGCGGGAAGGCGCACCGTGCGGGCCCGCGTGGCCAGCGCGGGGTCCTTCACCCGCACGGTGACGGCGGCGGCGGTGTGACCGCCCGATCGCAGGCGCGCCGCCACCCGGTGGCACAGCGACAGCACCTCGCGGTCCAGGGCGGCGGGATCCCGGGCGTCGACGTCGAACGTGTGGTCCGCCCCGACGCTCCGGGCGGGCTCGCGCGGCGCCACGGGGCGGGGGTCACGCCCCGCCGCCAGCTCCGCCCAGGCCGCTCCGGCGGCACCGAAGGCCTCCCGCAGCCAGCGGGGGTCGCGCGCGGCGAGGTCGCCGATCGTCTCCACGCCGCGCTCGCGCAGCCGGCGAGCCGCCTGCGGCCCCACGCCCCACAGGGCACCGACCGGCCGCGGGTGGAGGAACGCCAGGGTGCACTGCGGGGGCACGAGCAGCATCCCGTCGGGCTTGGCCGCGGTGGAGGCCATCTTGGCCACGAACTTCACCCCCGCCCCGCCGACGGTGCACGGCAGGCCGAGCTCCGCGCGCACCCGCTCCCGGATGAGCGCCGCGATGCGCTCCGGCGGGCCGAGCAGCCGGCGGGCCCCGGCGACGTCCAGGAAGGCCTCGTCCACACTGAGCTGCTCCACCACCGGGGTCACCCGGCCGAAGAGGTCCATCACCCGCGCGGACGTGGACCGGTACAGCTCCTGGCGCGGCGGCGTCACCCGCAGGGGCGGGCACAGCGCGCGGGCCTGAGCCAGCGGCATGGCCGAACGCACCCCGTAGGCCCGGGCCTCATAGGAGGCCGAGAGGACGACGGACCGCCCCTCGGGATGGGCGACGGCAGCCGGGACGCCGCGGAGCTCCGGCCGCTCGCGCCGCTCCACCGAGAGGAAGAAGGCGTCCATGTCCACGTGGAGGATGCTGGGCTCGCGCCGGGGCGTCCCGGC
>NZ_JAKRNH010000186.1:0-1892 GCF_022346985.1 Micrococcus sp. ACRRV | reverse complement strand
GGACTAGCATGGGCGGGGTCTGCGGCACCCGCCCATGCTAGTCCCGGCGGGTCGGCGCGATCAGTGCAGGTGCCGCACGAGCACGGCCAGCGCGCGCCGGTCGACGACGTCGGGGTCGGGCCCGGAGCCCAGGAACAGCTGGAGCTCCCGCAGCAGGTCCCGGCCCGCGGCGGGCGCGGCCGTGAGCAGGTCCGCCTGCGCCTCGGGGCGGTCGGCGCCGCGCGCCTGCCGGATCACGGGGGAGTGCACGGCGTCGCGGTCCGTCATCACCAGGACGAAGCCGCCCACGGTGACCTGGGGGAGGGCGTGCTGCCAGGCCTGCATGGCAGGGCCGAGCAGCGGGGGCGCCACGGGGCGGCCCCGGGCCCCGGCCCGCAGGTCCGCCCCGTCCCACGTGTAGGTCCCGTCGGGCACCTGGACGGAGCCCACGAGGGCCAGGCGGCGGCCGCAGAGGACCGCGTGGTCCACGTCCAGCCCGCGGCCGAACCGGCCGCCCAGGTGCAGCCCCGTGAGGATCCGCACCGCGGGCAGGACCGGGGGGAGCGTGCGGGCGAGCAGGTCGAGGGTCCGGGCCTGGCGCACCACGCGGTGCTCGTCCGGGAGGATGCCGCGCGGTCGGGGCGCGCCGTGCAGCCGCTGGGAGGAGCGCACCAGGTCCAGCACGGAGGAGTCGTGCTCGCCCTGGCCCGGCGGCGGGTCGTAGACCACGGACCCCGGTGCGGGCCGGTCGCGCTCGCGGACCCCGGCCGGGGGCCAGGCCTGCGCCGCGGAGCGGCCCGCGGACGCCGTCCGTCCGGTGGTCCCGGCCGGCTCGGGAGGAAGGGAGAGGTCGTACCGTCGGCGCGCCTCGGGGTCGCCCAGCTGCTCCCACGCGCGTGTGACGGCCCGGAAGTCGCGGGCGTCGCCTCCGGCGTCGGGGTGGGTGCGGCGGGCCGCGGCGCGCCAGGCGCGGCGGATCCGCTCGGCGTCGGCGTCCCGGGGGACGCCCAGCACCTCGTAGGCGGTGCGGCGGTCCCCGGTCCCGCTCACGGCGCCCCCGGGGCGGGGTCGGCGTCGGCCGGGTCCGCCTCCAGGCCGGGGGCCTCGGCCAGCACGGCCGCGTGGCGCTCGTGGACCAGACGCAGGTAGAGCTCGCCGTCCTCGGTGAGCACGTGGTGGGGGCGCAGGCGGGTGGGCAGGCCGGGCCCGTCACCGCCGGAGAGCACCCGCGGGCCGTCACCGCCGGCGAGCAGCGGGGAGATGGTCAGCAGGAGCTCGTCCACGAGGTCCGCGGCCGCCAGGGTCCCGAACAGGCGGGGGCCGCCCTCGCAGTGCAGCACGCGGTGGCCGCGCGCGGTCAGAGCGTCCACCAGCGCGGGGGCCTCCACGACCTCGGCACCGGAGGCCACGACGTCGGCGCGCGCGGCGAGCGCCTCGGCGCGGTCCGGGCACCGCTCCAGGGCGGTCTGCGTCGTGAGGATCAGCGGCCGCACCGGCGCCTGCCGCAGGAAGTCCCCGTCCGGGTCCAGGCCCAGGGCGCCGCTGACGACGGCGATGCCGGGGTGGGCCGGCAGCCCCGCCTCCTCTCGGCGCGCCCGCGCGGCCGGACCCACGAGCGGCCCCTCGTAGCCCTCGGCCCGCACGGTTCCCGCGCCGACGAGGACGACGTCCGCGTCCGTGCGGGCGAGCGTGAACTGGCGCTGGTCCGCGGGCGAGCCGAGCCCCCCGGCGCGGCCGTCCAGGGTCGCGGCCCCGTCGAGGGAGGAGACGAACACGGCCCGCACCCACGGCCCGGGGACCAGGTCCGGGGCGGGGGCACGGCGCAGGGCGAGCAGGGCGTCGTCGTCGATCTCGGGTCCGGTGGCGGTCAGCAGCCTCACGGGCGGGCCTCCTCGGGGTCGTGGGTGGGGGCG
>NZ_JAKRNH010000185.1:0-1940 GCF_022346985.1 Micrococcus sp. ACRRV | reverse complement strand
GCCGGTCCGGGTCGGGAGCATCGGGGCGATCAACTCCCATTGGGTGTCAGAGAGCATCTGGAACCGGGACATGTCCCCAGGGTCTCAGCTGACTCGTGCATCTATTCTCAGACACGCCCTAATGGGCGGCTCTGAAGGTTTCGGTAGTTCCGCGAGGGCTCTTTGCCTGGTTTGCCTGAGTAGGCACCCAGAGAAACTTGCTAGCACGCTAGCTAACTTGCATGCTCCCTAGTCAGCACGCTTGCATGCTTGCTGACTAGGGAGCTTGCGTAAAAGCATGCGTGCATGCATACCTTGATGGTCTACTCCGAGGCCGGCGGTGTCGCCAAGACGACGACTGCTGTTTCCTTGGCCATGTCCTGGGCTGAGCAGGGCCGACAGGTGGTCCTGATCGATCTGGATCCTCGTGCGGCTGCCACGAAGTGGGTGGACGTGGAACCCACCGAGCCTGGCCTGCACATCGGCGCGGTGATCGGCAACCCCGACCCCACCGGCTGGGTGCAGGATCTGGCCGTGCCCTCCGGCTGGCACGAGAACCTTCGCGTGGTTCCCTCTGATCGGTCCTTGTCGCACCAGGAGTCCGACCGAGCGGACCACGCCCACCTGCGTCTGCGCATGGCCTTGAGCGATCTGCAGGCAGATCTGGTGGTCATCGACTGCCCCAACCGTCAGGGCGGGCCGTTGACCCAGAACGCGTTCACCGCCTCAGACGGGGTGATCTACGCCGCCCGCCCCACCTCGGACGGCTGCGACGGGGTACACGGGGCGCGCCAGAGCGTGGCCGCGTTCAAACAGTCCATGGCGCTGCTGGGAGCGGCAGACCGGCTCGTCGAGGTGGGCATCGTCGTCTCGGACTACCGAGACCACATCACCCCCAAGGACCAGACCGTCGCCGTCGAGGAGCTGCGCGAGACCGGGCTGCTGCTCACCCCCCTGGTGCCCGCCCGCTCCATCGTCCCAAAGGCACGTCTGGCCTGCGACTGGCTAGGCCGCTACGAGAAGGGCGAACCCGTCGCCGCCGCCTACGCCGACCTGGCCGGCCTCATCTTCGAAAGGATCACCGCATGAACGAGAAGCAGCTTGAGCCCGACCTGAGCCTGCGAGCACAGCGACGCAAGCCCACCCCGGCACCCCACACCCCGGCTCCCGGAGCGGTGATCCCCGTAGAGCCGGCGACAGCCTCGGACCCGGCCGGCGGGTATGCGCCCCTGGCTCGGCGTGGGGCGCCGACCGTGGCGCTGAACGTGCGGGTGCCCGAAGCGATCCGCGACGCGGTGCGCCGAGAGGCCGCCACGAACCCGGCAACGCCCAGCCAGGCTGCGGTCATCGAGGCCCTGGTCCGCGCGCACCTGATGAACTGACCGGTGCGCCAGGCCGAGGGGTCTGAGCTGATCCTCCAGGCCATCGGAGACGCCTGCCCCTTCCAGGGCTGAGGACCCTTGAGCGTCCTGGGTGCCGGCCCCGTGTTCACTGCGCAACGTGGGCAGGCTGAAAGACGTCTGCCACAAACCCCGCCGGGGCCGGTGTTGTGGCGAGCTGATTGAGGCCAGTCTTTGGCCGTCTGGCAGGCGACTTGGGGAGGCTGCCGGAGACGTCTGGGGCGTGTGCCAGAAACGACCGATTGTGCCGAGTATCGGAGCGAAGCCTCACTGGGTGGGCGGGTGTGGCGGTCGTCGCGCCTCCGGAAGGTGCTCATCTGCGGCACGGTGGGCTTCAAGGTTCAGCGGCATCTCGTTGTCATGCCGGGGGTGCGTGGACCAGCTGGCGACGTGCGGGGTTTGCCCCGTTGCCATGGGGGACTGCCCTCGGCGGGGCAGGGGTGGAGGGCGCCGTGCACAGCTGCTGAAAGGCGAGGGAGTGCGGGTCGATGCCCTCTCGAATCGACCACGTCCCCTAATGCTCGACGAGGACCTTGTCGGCCAGGGTGTCCAGGTCGTAGT
>NZ_JAKRNH010000184.1:0-1943 GCF_022346985.1 Micrococcus sp. ACRRV | reverse complement strand
CCCCGACGCCCCCGCCACTGCGCCCCTCCTGAGCGCGGCCGACGTGCGCCGTCTGGCCGCCGAACTGGACCTGCGCCCCACCAAGCAGTGGGGGCAGAACTTCGTGATCGACCCCAACACCATCCGCCGCATCGTCGCCGCCGCGGACCTCGCCCCGGACGAGCACGTCCTGGAGATCGGCCCCGGCCTCGGCTCCCTGAGCCTCGGCCTGCTGGATGCCGCCTCGGCCGTGACGGCCGTGGAGATCGACCCCGTCACGGCGGCCCGCCTGCCCGCCACCGCCGCCGAGTTCCGCCCCGAGCGGGCCGCGGATCTCGCCGTGCTCCACGCGGACGCCATGACCCTCACCGCCGAGGGCCTGGACTCCGTCCGCCCGGCCGGTGCCGCCTCCGGGCCCACCGCGCTGGTGGCGAATCTGCCCTACAACGTCGCCGTGCCCGTGCTGCTCCACGCCCTGGCCGTGCTGCCGGGACTGCGCCACGGCCTCGTCATGGTCCAGGAGGAGGTCGCGGACCGCCTCGCCGCCGGACCCGGCTCCCGCGTCTACGGCGTGCCCTCGGCCAAGGCGGCCTGGTATGCGGACGTGCGCAAGGCGGGTGTGATCGGCACTCAGGTGTTCTGGCCGGCGCCGCGCATCCACTCCGGCCTCGTCGCCTTCACCCGTCGCGAGCCCCCCACGCAGGCCGTGGACCGCCGTGAGGTGTTCGCGGTGGTGGACGCCGCGTTCGCCCAGCGCCGCAAGACCCTCCGCGCCGCCCTGGCCACCTGGGCCGGCTCGCCCGCGCTCGCGGAGGAGGCGCTCGTGGCCGCGGGCGTGGATCCGAAGGCCCGCGGCGAGGCCCTGGACATCGCGGCGTTCGCGCGGATCGCCGAACACCGGCCGGAGGCGGCGTCGTGAGCGGCCTCCCGGGCCCGAACGCCCGCCACGTCACCGTCCGCGCGCCCGGCAAGGTCAACCTCTCCCTGCGCGTGGGCCCGCCACGCCCGGACGGCTACCACCCCGTGGCCAGCGTCTACCTGGCGGTCAGCCTGGCGGAGACCGTCACCGCCGTGGCCCGCCCGGACGGCGACGCGCGGATCACCCTGGCCGAGTCCACCCGCCAGCCCAGCTCGGTGGACACCCGGGACGTCCCCTGGGACGAGCGCAACCTCGCCCACCGGGCCGCCCTCCACCTGCGCCAGAGCCTCGGCCTGGCCCCGGAGACCCACGGCGTGCACCTCGAGGTGTCCAAGCAGGTCCCCGTCGCCGGCGGCATGGGCGGCGGCTCCGCGGATGCGGCCGCCGCGCTGCTGGCGTGCTCCGTCCTCTGGGACACCGGCCTGACCCGCTCCGAACTCGCCGAGCTGGCCGCGCCCCTCGGCGCGGACGTGCCGTTCGCGGTGACCGGCGGGGCCGCCGTCGGGCGGGGCACCGGCTCGGAGCTGACCCCGGTGGCCGCGCGTCGGCCCGTGCACCTGGTGCTCGTGCCCGCGGACGCCGGGTTGTCCACTCCCATCGTGTTCCGCACCCTGGACGAGCTCCGCTCCCTCGGTCGGGCTCCGGAGGGGCAGGGGGAGCCGGCCGTGGACGCGGACGTGGTCCGCGCCCTGGCCCAGGCGGACCCCCTGGCGCTGGCCCTGGCCATGGAGAACGACCTCCAGACCCCCGCCGTGACGCTCTTCCCCGAGCTGTCCGACGTCATGGACGTCGGCCTGGACGAGGGTGCCCTGCGCGCCATGGTCTCCGGCTCCGGGCCCACCCTGCTGCTCCTGGCCCATTCGGAGCAGGACGCCGCCCGCCTGGCCACCGCCGTGCAGGAGCGCACGGGCGTGGCCGCCGTGGCCGGGCCACGGCGCCCCCCCCCGGGGGGCCCGCCCGGGCTGTCTCACACCCCGGGGGCGGCCTTTGGGGGGGGGGGGGGTGGCACCCGCGCGGCGGGCCACCACGGTGGGCACGGTGGCGG
>NZ_JAKRNH010000183.1:0-1980 GCF_022346985.1 Micrococcus sp. ACRRV | reverse complement strand
CCCCCCTCTGATCCCCAGGAGGACGCCATGCTTGAGGCCTCGATCCCCAACCCGTACACGCCGGCACCCCTGCCCGCCCCCGCCGACCGCGGGGCGCCGGACCCCGAGGAGACGATGAGCCGGGACCAGATCGAGGCGCTCCAGTTCGAGCGCCTGCGCTGGACGCTGCACCACGCCTACGAGAACGTGCCCGCGTACAAGGAGCACTTCGACAACCACGGCGTGCACCCCTCCGACTTCACGGCCCTCGAGGACCTCGAGCTCTTCCCGTACACGGACAAGGAGTTCCTGCGGAAGAGCTACCCGTTCGGCGCGTTCGCCGCCACGGGCCCCGAGCTGCGCCGCATCCACGCCTCCTCCGGCACCACCGGCCAGCCCACCGTGGTCGGCTACACCGACGACGACCTGGCCACGTGGGCCACCCTCGTCGCCCGCTGCTTCCGCGCCGGCGGCATCCGGCCTGGTGACCGCGTGCACAACGCGTACGGCTACGGCCTGTTCACCGGCGGCCTCGGCGCCCACTACGGCGCCGAGCGCATCGGGGCGGCCGTGATCCCGATGTCCGGCGGGCAGACGGAGAAGCAGGTGCAGCTGATCACCGACTTCCAGCCGCGCGCCATCCTCTCCACGCCCACCTACCTGCTGACCATCGCGGACGGCTTCAAGAAGCTCGGCCTGGACCCCCGCGAGTCCTCCCTCGAGGTCGCGATCCTCGGCGCCGAGCCGTGGACCGAGGGGATGCGCCGGGAGATCGAGCAGACCTTCGACCTCGACGCCCTGGACATCTACGGCCTCTCCGAGGTCATGGGCCCGGGCGTGGCCGGCGAGTCCGCGGCCACCAAGGACGGCTCCCACATCTGGGAGGACCACTTCCGCCCCGAGATCATCGATCCGCTCACGGACGAGGTCCTCGGGACCGGCCGCCACGGCGAGCTCGTCTTCACCTCGCTCACCAAGCAGGCGCTGCCGATTATCCGGTACCGCACCCACGACCTCACCCGCCTGCTGCCGGGCACCACGCACCCGGGCCACCGCCGCATGGGCCGCATCACGGGCCGCTCGGACGACATGATCATCCTGCGCGGCGTGAACCTGTTCCCGTCGCAGATCGAGGAGCTGGCCCTCAAGGAGCCGGCCCTGTCGCCGCACTTCACCCTCGAGATCACCCGCCCGGACCGCATGGACCAGATGGCCGTGAACATCGAGCGCCGCGATCATGCGACCCTCGAGGAGGCCCAGGCCTGCGCCGCGCACCTGCGCATGGAGATCAAGACGAAGATCGGCTCCTCGTGCGTGATCAACGTGGTGGAGCCGGAGTCCCTGGCCCGCTCGTCCGGCAAGCTCAGGCGGATCTACGACCTGCGCGACCAGGCCTGATCCCGTCCCCGCGGCCGGCCCGGCTATGACCGGCAGACGCTGCTGGCCGAGTGCGTCGAGCTCTTCAACCGGCACGGCTACGAGGCGACGTCCATGGGCATGCTCGCCACCCACCTGGGCATCTCCAAGTCCGCGATCTACCACCACGTGGAGTCCAAGGAGGCGATCCTCGACCACGCGGTGACGGAGGCGCTCGACGCCCTCGAGTCGTGCCTGGACGATGTGGTGGCCAGCGGGGCCGACGCCGGCGCGCAGGTCGAGGCGGCCATCCGCGGCACCCTCGGGGTGCTGGCGGAGAAGCAGCCCGAGGTGACCCTGCTGCTGCGCCTGCGCGGGAACTCGGCGGTCGAGGTGGCCGCCGTCGAGCGCCGGCGCGAGATCACCCGGCGTCTGGGCGACCTGCTCGAGTCAGCCCAGGCCGCGGGTGCGGTGCGCTCCGATGTGACCCCCCGCAACCTCGCCCGTCTGGCGCTCGGCATGATCAACTCGATCGTCGACTGGTACCGCCCCGACGGCGCGGACCCGGGCCACAAGTCCGTCGAGGAGATGGTCGCCGCCGTGACCGGCGTGGTCATGGGCGGCCTGCGGGGCTGACCCCCGCCC
>NZ_JAKRNH010000182.1:0-2010 GCF_022346985.1 Micrococcus sp. ACRRV | reverse complement strand
GGCATGGCCCCCACGGTAGGCCCGTGCCCCGCGCGGCGGACACCCGTGTCCGGCCGGTCGGGGCCCGGACCGGTGCGCCCCCGGGCGTCCCCGGCGTTCGCGGCCTAGGCTGGACGGGTGCATCGTCAGCCCCTCCGCCTCGCCGCCCTCGCCGCCGCCGCCGTGCCCGGCCTGACCCCCGTCTCCGTGGAGCGCAGCCCGGACGACTCGGCCGACGTCGCCGCCGCGCTCGTGGTGGACGACGCCGGCCAGCGCTGGCTGGTGCGCTCGCCGCGCTCCGCGGAGGCCGGCATCCGCCTCGAGACCGAGCTGCAGGTCCTCGCCGGCTTCGACCCGCACCTGCGCGCGGGGCTGCCGTTCCGCGTGCCCTCGGTGGCGGGCGCCGTGCGGATCGACGGGCTGCGCACCTTCGTCTACCAGGCCCTGCCCGGCGAGCCGGCCACGCTCGAGCAGATCGGCGGCCTCGGGGACGCGGCCGTCCAGGACCTGGGCCGCATCCTCGCCGCGCTGCACACGCTGCCCCTGACCGTGGTGGAGCAGGCGGACCTGCCGGTGTACACCGCGGACCATGTGCGCGAGCGGCACCTGACGGAGCTGGACCGGGCGGCGGCCACCGGGCAGGTGCCGCCGCGCCTGCTGCGCCGCTGGGAGGAGGCGCTCGAGGAGGCGGACCTCTGGGACTTCTCGCCGGTCCCGGTGCACGGGGACCTGCACGAGGACGGCCTCCTGGTGTCCCGCGGCCGCGTGGTGGGGGTGTCCGGGTGGACGGACCTGCACGTGGGCGACCCGGCGGATGACTTCGCCTGGCTGGCCGCCGCGGAGGACCCCGCCCTGCCCGAGCGCGTCCTGGCCGCCTACGCCGAGCGGCTGGACGCCGAGGGCGCGGCGGCCCCGGACGCGCACCTGCTGCGCCGCGGCGCGCTGCTGGCGGAGTTCGCGCTGGCGCGGTGGCTGCTGCGGGGCGTCGACCGCCACGACGCGGAGACGACCGCCGATGCGCGGGCCCTGCTCGCCGAGCTGGCCGAGGCCGTCGGCGTCGCGGAGTCCACGGCTCCGCAGGCCGCCCCGACGGCGGACAACGTGGTCGGGCTGCACGCCGCCCCCGACGACCGGGCCCCGGACTGGGACGAGGACGACGCGGACGGCGTCGTGGACGTCTCCGACGACGACGGCCGCGCCGGGGGCACCGTCAGCGTGCTGCGTCCGGTGGACTGACCTCGCCGGACGAGGTGGCGCCCGGGCCCGCGACGGCCGCGGTGACGATCGCCTCCAGCTCCTCCTCCCCGGGCAGGTCGTCGAAGACCCGCTCCTGGCCCGCGGCCACGTACACGAAGCTCGCCCGGATGCGCTCCAGGGGGATGCCGTGCAGGCGGGACCACGCCAGGCGGTAGACCGCCAGCTGCAGGGCCTTGCGGCGCAGCTCCGCCCCGCCCGGCACGCGGCCGGTCTTCCAGTCGACCAGCTCCCAGTCGGCCTCGGGGTCGAAGGGCATGCCCGGGCGGGCGCCCGTGCGGAACACGGCGTCGATGCGCCCGCGGAGGGTGATCCCGGCGAGAGTGGTCTCCACGGCGGTCTCGACGAACGCGGGCACCCGGTCGGCCCACCGGGAGGCGAGGAACCACTCCTGCATCGGCGCCAGGTCCAGGGCGTCCTCGACCCAGGCGTCGGCGGCGTCGTCGGACTCGTCGATGTCCAGCATGCCGGTGGCGTCGAAGCGCTGCTCGAGCCAGGCGTGGAAGGCGGTGCCGCGGCGGGCCGCGTGGGCCGGCGGCCGCGGCATGGGCCGGCGCAGCTGGTCCGCGACGGCCTGGGGGTCGGCCGCGAGCTCCCCGTAGAGGGACACCGAGAGGTGCTCCGGCAGGGCCACGCCGTCCGCGGCCGCGCCGACGCGCCGGCGGCGCAGCAGCACCCAGTCCAGCGCCCGCGCCAGGTCGGTGTCCTCGGCCAGGGCCGCGGGGTCCGCGGCGGCGACCTGGCGGGCGGCGTTCTCCACACGGGCCCGGCGGGGGC
>NZ_JAKRNH010000181.1:0-2023 GCF_022346985.1 Micrococcus sp. ACRRV | reverse complement strand
CCCCCGGCGCGGCGGCCCCCTCGGCCCGACCGCCCATGACGGTCGGGCGCAAGGCCCGCGCCTACGTCGAGCTGACGAAGCCCCGCGTGATCGAGCTGCTCCTGGTGACCACGCTGCCCACCATGATCTTCGCCCAGCGCGGCTTCCCCGACCTGCTGACCATGATCGCCACGCTCGTCGGCGGCGCGCTGGCCGCGGGCGCGTCCGGTGCGTTCAACTGCTACATCGACCGCGACATCGACCGGGTGATGAAGCGCACTGCGCGCCGCCCGCTGGTGACCGGGGAGGTCACGCCGCGCGAGGCCCTGGTGTTCTCCTGGACCCTGGCCGTGGTCTCCGTGCTCGTCCTGGGCTTCGGCGCCAACTGGCTCGCCGCCGCGCTGGGCGTGGCCGCGATCTTCTTCTACGTGGTCGTCTACTCGCTGATCCTGAAGCGCCGCACCGAGCAGAACATCGTCTGGGGCGGGATCGCCGGCTGCTTTCCCGTGGTGATCGGCTGGGCCGCCGTGCGCGGCACGGTCGAGTGGCCGGCCATCGTGCTGTTCACGGTGATCTTCCTCTGGACCCCGCCGCACTACTGGCCGCTGTCCATGAAGTACAAGCGGGACTACCAGGAGGCCGAGGTCCCCATGCTCGGCGCCGTCGCCTCCGCCCGCCTCGTCTCCAACCAGGTCGTGCTCTACGCGTGGGCCACCGTGGCCTGCTCCCTGCTGCTGGTGCCCATGGGCTGGGCCGGCATCGTCTACACGGCCGTGGCGGTGGGCGTGGGCGGCTGGTTCGTCTGGGAGTCCCACGTGCTCCAGCGCGAGGCCCAGCGCCCCGACTTCGAGGACCGCAAGGCGATGAAGGTCTTCCACCTCTCCATCACCTACCTCACGCTGCTGTTCATCGCCCTCGCGGTGGACCCGTTCGTGGGCGGTCCGCTCATGCCGGCGGTCACGGGGTCCTGACCCCGCGGCTCCGCACACAGCACGAAGCCCCCGACCCGTGACGGGTCGGGGGCTTCGCCGTGCCGGGGCGGCGCTCAGGCCACGGCGGGCGCCCGGTAGCGGCTGGTCTGCCGCTGCCAGGCCAGGGTGCCGGCGACGACGGCGACCGTCGCCCCCGCCAGGTGGGCCGCGACGACGCCGACCGGCAGGCCGGTGAAGTGCTGCCAGTATCCGAGGAGGCCCTGGAGCAGGACGGCCCCGAGCAGGGACCAGGCGGCGACGCGCTGGCCGGCGCCGGAGCCCGGCGTGCGCAGCACCTGCCACAGGAGCACCAGCGTCGCGGCCACGGTGATGTAGACCGGGACGACGTGCAGGCGCGTGATCATGAGCGCGTCGAAGCCGTGGCGGGCGGCCGCGGGGTCGCCGGAGTGCGGGCCGGTGCCGGTGACCAGCGTGCCGACGACGAGGGCGAGCCACAGGGCCGCGTAGGCCACCCGGGACGCCGTGCGGGAGGCCGGTGTCGTCGTGCCGTCCGCCACGGGCGCCCCCGCGCCGTGCCGGTGCTCGGCGCGCAGGCGCACCCAGAGCATCGTGGCCAGGGCGATCAGGGCGCCGGAGATGACGAAGTGGACGCCCACGATCCGCGGGTCCAGGTGCATCCACACGGTCACGCCGCCCACGACGGCCTGCAGCACGATCCCGGCCAGGAGGAGCAGGGAGAGGGTGAACGCCTGGCGGTGGCTGCGGCGCAGCCTCCAGAGCGTGGCGATCATCAGCAGGGCGATCACCCCGAGCACGCCGGTCAGCGTGCGGTTGCCGAACTCGATGATCCCGTGGATGCCCATCTCGGCCGTGGTGGTGAGGGACTCGGGGGTGCACTTCGGCCAGGTCGGGCAGCCGAGTCCGGATCCGGTGAGGCGGACGGCGCCGCCGGTCACGACGATCACCATCTGGGAGATCAGGGAGGCGAGGGCGAGGCCGACGGTGACGCCGGTGACGCGGTCGGGCGGGCGGCGTGCGGAGGACCCGCCGGCGGCGGGACGGGCGGTGGTGGGTGAAGCGGTCACGAGAACCGGTCCTTTGCGGGGTCGGGG
>NZ_JAKRNH010000180.1:0-2041 GCF_022346985.1 Micrococcus sp. ACRRV | reverse complement strand
TGTACTGACCGGGGACGTTGATCGAGTCCGCTGCATGTGAGGCGTCGAGCTTCCCAAGGAGTGCCTCCAGCGCTGTCAGCTCGTCGGGGGTCAGGGCGTGGAAGAAGGCGTTGCGTCCCTGACGCAGGCCGGGTTGCAGGTCATTCCACCACTGCCGCCCCTCGGGGGTCAGGCTCAGAAGTCGCGACCTGGCATCGGCGGGGTTCGGTCGGGCCTGGACCCATCGCGCTTCGATGAGCTTCCTGATGGTGGCACCGACGTTCCGCGGGTCGACCGCGATGGCGGTTGCCACCTGTGCCTGCGTACGTTCACCTTCCGCGAGGACAGCCATGGCAGTGAACTGGGCCGTGGTGATCCCCTGCCCTGTCAGGTGAGTCGCCCATGCCCTCTCTGCGCGCCGCCCGAGGGTCGCCAGGAGGAAGCTGGCACCTTGGCGATACTTGACGTCACTCGATGTGCTCATATTTTATGTATACATGCCTTCCTTGACGCCCCCGACCGGGCACAACACCATCAACCCCTTCGCCATCGTTCCAGACGCCATGGGCTTCATCCGCTTCGTGGAGTCCGTGTTCGACGGGCACGAAGCCGCCCACGTCCGCACCCCCGATCGGGACGGCTCGATCATCCACGGCGAGGTCACGATCGGCGACGCCACGATCATGCTGTGCGACCGCAAGCCCGACTGGCCCTTCACGCCGGCCTTCCTGCAGGTCTATGTCCCCGATGCCCAGGACTGCCTGGACAAGGCCGTCGCGGCCGGAGGGCGCATCGTGACTCCCGTCAGCGACTTCTACGGCGGCTACCGGATCGCGCGCGCTCTCGACCCGTGGCGCAACCTCTGGTGGATCTACGAACCGACGACCCAGCCCCTGCACCAGGATGAGCGCGACAGCGACACCGACTGGCACGACCGCAAGCCCAGCCTCGTCTACACCTCCCTCATGGACGCCATGCGCTCCCTGGATCGACCTGAGCCGGCATGAGTCACCGCCAGCTCTTCGGCCCCGATCACGCACCATCTGATCGGGGCCGATTCGCACCCACCCTCGAACGATAATGACCCACCTCAACGCAGCTCTCACACCTCGCCACCGGCTCAAGGTCGCCCGCCTCGTCGTCGAGGACGGCCACCCGATCAGCGAGGTCGCCGCCCGGTTCCAGGTGTCCTGGCCGACCGTGAAGCGGTGGGTCGACCGCTACCTCGCCGGCGAGTCCATGAACGACCGCTCGTCGCGACCGAAGTCCTCACCGAAGAAGACGAACAAGGCGGTGACGAAGCGGTGCGTGAGCCTGCGAATGCGACTGCGCGAAGGACCAATCCAGCTCGCCGCCCGGCTGGGGATCGCTCCCTCGACGGTCCACCGCATCCTCACGGCGGCGCGCCTGAACCGGTTGTCGTACGTCGACCGCGCCACGGGCGAGCCAGTACGTCGCTACGAGCACCCGCACCCGGGTTCGCTGGTGCACGTGGACGTGAAGAAGATCGGGAACATCCCCGACGGCGGCGGCTGGCGTTACGTCGGCCGCCGCCAGGGCCAGAAGAACCGCGCCGCGACACCGGACAAGCCGAAGAACAAGTGGCACAGCCCCAAGCTCGGGTACGCATTCGTACACACCGTCATCGACGACCACTCCCGCGTCGCGTACACCGAGGTCCACGACGACGAGACCGCCATCACCGCCGTCGCCGTCCTGCACCGGGCGGTCGAGTGGTTCGCCGAACGTGGCGTTACCATCGAACGAGTGCTGTCCGACAACGGTGGGGCATACCGGTCGTACCTGTGGCGCGACACCTGCGAGGCGCTGTCGATCCGTCCGAAGTTCACCCGCCCGTACCGGCCGCAGACCAACGGAAAAGTGGAGCGGTTCCACCGCACGATGGGTGACGGGTGGGCCTACGCCCGCTGCTACACCAGCGAGCAAGAACGCCGAGACGCCCTCCCCGACTGGCTCCACCACTACAACCAGCATCGCCCCCACAGCGCCTGCGGGAACCAGCCGCCCTTCTCACGATTGATCAACGTCCCCGGACAGTACA
>NZ_JAKRNH010000017.1:0-33131 GCF_022346985.1 Micrococcus sp. ACRRV | reverse complement strand
TGCGCCAGACCGCCATCGCGGTGCTGCGCCGCGCGGTCGCTCACTTCGCGCAGCTGGGCGTGGAGGTGGAGCGGGTGCTCTCGGACAACGGTTCGGCCTACCGCTCGCATGCCTGGCGGGATGCTTGCACCGAGCTCGGGATCAAGCCCAAGCGGACTCGGCCCTACCGACCGCAGACGAACGGGAAGATCGAGCGGTTCCATCGCACGCTCGCTGACGGGTGGGCCTACGCCAAGTTCTACGGCTCAGAGACCGAACGCAGGGCCGCGTTGCCTGGGTGGGTGCACTTCTACAATCATCACCGAGTCCACTCCGCGATCGGAGCCGCACCTGCCAGCAGGCTCAACAACCTCCCTGGACATCACACCTAGGTGTAGGAGGGCATGACGTTGTTGACTCGGGCCGGGGCCCGAGGCGCACCCGCGGTGGGCGGGACTCAGATGAGGCCGTGCTCCTCGAGGAGCTGGCCGATCTCCCCGTGCTCGAGCCTGCCGCGCAGGTAGCCGCGCAGCGCGGCCGGGCCGGGCATCTCCACCTTCTTGCCGTCGCGCATGCGCGCCGATGCCTCGAGCAGGTCGCGCACGTCGTACGTGGAACCCCAGGTCTCCGGCACGCCGCGCTCCACGTCGAGGAGTTCGTAGACGGCCTCCATGCCGGTGCGCACCGAGTACTCGGTCGTGAAGATCGTGTCGCGGCCGGTCTCCGCGAACTGCCCGAGGAACGCGAAGTTCGCCGCCCCCTCCGGCACGACCTGCGGCCGGTCACCCGCGCGGCGGGGCATGAAGAAGCTCGTCACGTAGGGCATCATGACCGGCACGCACCGGGCGCCGGTCGCCGCGAGCTCGGGGATCTCCTCCACGGGCACGCCCAGGTGGTAGAGCCACTCCTGGGTGATCTCCTCGCCGGTGCACTGCGCCAGGGGCTTCTTCACGTAGTCGCCGTCGACGTCGACGAACAGACCGTAGACCCAGACGACGATCTGATCCTTCGGCTGCTTCTTGAAGTGCGGCTGGCGATTGACCGTCCAGCTCAGCAGCCAGGAGGAGTCCTCGGCGGTGACGATGCCGCCGGTGACCACGCGGCCGCTGAACGGATCGCGCTGGGCGATGCGCTCGATGTAGGCGGGGATGCGCTCATCGAGCGTCGTGACGGTGGCCGATTCCCACTTCGTCTCCTCGATCGAGGAGCAGAAGACCTCCGGGCGCCCGAACGCCGGGTCCTTCTTCGCGATGCGCTTCCACAGGTCCCAGGCCGGGGCCGGGCCCTCGTTGAGGGCTGCGGGCGTGTGGTGGTCGCCCTCATCGGAGTTGTCCACGAGCGAGCCGATCGTCATGAGCGCGAGGTCGTGCTCGCCGAGCTCGATGGTCTCCTCGGCGCCGTCGCGGCGGCAGCGGATCGCGGTGGCGCGGATCTCGCCGTTGCGGTGGGCGAAGTCCACATCGAGGACCTCGGTGCCGGAGCGGAAGACGACGCCGTGCTCGGTGAGGTAGTGCATGAGCGGCAGGACGAAGGACTCGTACTGGTTGTACTTCGTGAACTTCAGCGCCGTGAAGTCGGGCAGCCCGCCGATGTGGTGGATGAAGCGGTGGAGGTAGAGCTTGAACTCGAGCGCGGAGTGCCACTCCTCGAAGGCGAACATCGTCCGCCAGTACATCCAGAACGGCGAGTCGAGGAACTCACGGCCCATCACCTCGTCGATGCGCTTGCCCTCCATCTCCGCACGCTCGGCGAGGAAGATCTTCAACAGGTCCTTCTGCGCCCGCTTCGGCAGGTCGAAGCGGCCCTCGTGGCCGGCGTCCTCGCCCTGGCGCACGGTGGCGCGGCGCAGCGAGTAGTTGGGGTCGTCCTTGTTGAGCCAGTAGAACTCGTCGAGCACGGAGGCGTCCTCGAGCTCCAGGGAGGGAATGGAGCGCATCATGTCCCACAGGCACTCCATGTGGTTCTCCAGCTCCCGGCCGCCGCGGATGACGAAGCCCTTCTCCGGGACGTCGAGGCCGTCGAGCGCACCGCCGGCGATCTCGCCCTTCTCGAGGATCGTAACGTTGGCGCCGGGGACCCCGGCGTCGCGGATGAGGAAGACGGCCGCCGCGAGCCCGGCCAGCCCGCTGCCGACGATGTAGGCCTTCGTCTCCTGCGCGTGCTGTGCGGGGCGGGGACGCGCGAACGCCTCGTAGTTACCTGCCGTGTACTGCATGATCCATCCTTCCCGACGCGTGCCGGATGCCGATCACCCGGCCGCGATATTGAGTGTACTCAGAATTGAGTCGACTACAATGGCCGCATGGACACTCGGGATGACACGGAGCTGGCGCCCTCGGCGACGCTGGGCAGGCGCGAGCGGGCGAAGGCGGAGAAGCGCGCCCGCATCGTCGCCGCGGCGCGCGCGCTGTTCGAGGAGCGCGGTTTCGAGCGGACCTCGATGAGCGAGGTCGCGCGCGCGGCGGACGTGGCCGAGGGCACTGTCTTCCAGTACGCGGCGACGAAGGTCGAGCTGCTCATGATGGTCGTCGATGCGCTCTGGGGAGCCCACGAGCGCGCGACGACCACTCCTTCGCTCTCTGCGTTCGCCGCGCCCGGCGCCGCGACGGCGGGCGGGGAGACCGCGGACCGGATCGCGGAGCTGATCTCGCCGCTCGTCACCGCGATGTGGCGCTGGTCCGAGCTTGCGACGTGGGTCGCACGCGAGATCCTCTTCGGTGCGGACATGCCGCATCGCCGGCGGGTCCTCGACCACGTCGATCGCCTCGAAGAGAAGATCGCCGCGCGCCTGCAGGACGGCCGAGCCGACGCTTCCGGTGCGATCGGAGCGGCGCGGGACGGTGCCACAGGCACTGCCGGCGAGGAGCCCGGTGCGGCTGCGGCGGCCGGCGCCCGCCTCATCGTCGCCGGGGTGCTGGCCGAGCTCAACCGCTCCCGGCAGAGGCGGATCGACGGCGAGGACGTCGATGTGGCGCTCCGCAGGCTCATCGACCTCGTGGTGGCGGGGGCGGGCGCCGCCCGGTGACCCGGAAGCCGTTCGGGCCGCCGCTGGCACCGGCCAGCGCCGCCGCGATTGCCCGCCGCGCGGCCGGGGCGTGGTCGCGGCGCATCACGGAGGAGCACAGGCTCGTCTACCTCGTCGACGGCGAGGACCTGATCATCCTCCAGGCGAGGTATCACTACTGACATGCGCTTCACCCAGGCCGAGCTTCAGCAGTTCCGCGACCGCACCGTCCCCGACCTGCTGCCGGACCCGCTGCGGCTGCTGTTCATCGGCATCAACCCCGGCCTGTGGACCGCCGCCACCGGTGCGCACTTCGCCCGCCGCGGCAACCGCTTCTACCCGGCCCTGCACCGTGCCGGGCTCACCCGGCACCTGATCGACGCCTCCGGCGGCTACAAGGCCGAGGACCTCGCCGAGCTGCACGCCCGCGGCATTGGGATCTCCAACCTCGTCCCGCGTGCCACCGCCCGCGCCGACGAGCTCACCGCGGAGGAGCTCGCCGCCGCCCCCGCCCGCCTGGACGCGCTCGTGGCAGCGCACGCGCCGGCCGTCGTCGCTGTGTTGGGGGTGACGGCCTACCGGCAGGCGTTCGGACGCCCGAAGGCGGCGCTGGGGGAGCAGCCGACGCCGTGGCCGGGCACGCGGCTGTTCGTGGCGCCGAACCCCAGCGGGCTCAACGCTCACGCCACCCTGGACTCGCTCGCCGCGGATTACCGCGCGGCCGGTGCCGCGGCGGGGCTCGTGGACTGAGTGCGCTCGCCGTCCCTGCGGACGCGCTGCACGGTCGACAAGGCTCGCCGCCGGGCGCTGCCCTTGGGCCCCGATATGCTTCCCGGATGACGAGCGGGCAGCCGGAACGGCGCATGAGTTGGCGAACGATTCGCACGGAGGCGGGTTCGGCGGTGCTCCTGGTCGTCGTCACAGCGGTCGCCCTGCTCTGGGCGAACTCGCCACTCTCCGAGGCCTATTTCGGGCTGTGGGATGTCGAGATCGGGTTCGATGTCGGCGGGTTCGGACTGCACATGAACCTGCACCACTGGATCAACGACGGCCTCATGGTGGTCTTCTTCCTCGTCGTTGGCCTCGAGGTGCGACAGGAGTTCGCGCATGGGACGCTCCGAGACGCCAGCCGCGCGCGTCTCGCAGTGATTGCTGGCGTCGTCGGCGTGGCACTGCCCGCAGTCTTCTACATCCTGATCGTGGCCGCCGCGGGCGGCGAGGGGCTCGGTGGATGGGGCGCGGTGGTCGGTACCGACACCGCGTTCCTGTTGGGTGCCCTCGCGCTCGTCGGCCCGAGACTCTCCGGCCAGTTGCGGGTGTTCCTCCTCACCCTCACCGTCGTCGATGACTTCCTCGCCGTCTCCATCATCGGCATGGTCTACAGCGACGAGATCCGGCTCGTTCCGCTGCTGATCGCAGGTGCCTGCCTCGTCGGGTTGTGGCTTCTGGGTCGTTCGCGGCAGTGGAGCGCCACACCGTACGTGCTGATTGTCATTGTGCTCTGGTTCGCGACCGTGGAATCCGGAGTCCACGCCTCCCTTGCGGGCATGGTCGCAGGACTCCTCATCCCCGCCTACCCGACGCGTCGGCAACAGGTGGTCGAGGCTCGTCAGCTGTTCCGCGACTTCTGGCAGTCGCCGAGCGCGGCATCGGCCCGCGCAGTCGATCGAGGCTTGGCGCAGGGCATCTCGGTGAATGAACGCATGCACGAGGTCTTGCGCATGCCCACCGCGCTCGTCATCGTCCCGATCTTCGCGCTCGCGAACGCCGGCGTCGACCTGCGCGGCGGCGTGCTCGTCGATTCCTTCCAGTCCTCCGTGACGTGGGGAGTCATCGTGGGTCTCGTGCTCGGCAAACTTCTCGGCATCGGTCTCGCCACCTTCGTCGCTGTGAAGCTGGGAGCCGGTCGGCTGCCCGAGGGTGTCGGGATGGGCAGCGTGTTCGGCGGCGCGGCGCTTTCGGGGATCGGGTTCACCGTGTCGCTCCTGGTGATCGGCCTCGCGTTCGGCTCGACATCCGACCTGGGTCGGCAAGCGACCGTCGGCGTGTTGGTCGCGATGGTGCTCGCCACCGCGCTGGGTTGGCTGATCTTCCGGGTTGCTGCGAAACGCTGGGGGGAGGAGACGGCAGATCTGCCGATGGTGCTCACACCACCCGTTGATCCTGAAGTCGACCACATCCGCGGACCAGAGGACGCCCAGCTCACGGTCGTCGAGTACATTGACTTCGAATGCGCGTATTGCGCGCACGCAACGGGTTCCTGGGAGGACCTTCGCAGCCAGTTCGGGGACGATCTCCGGTATGTCGTTCGCCAGCTGCCACATCACCCTCACGGCCCCATCGCCGCACGAGCGTCGGAGGCGGCATCGAATCAGGGGATGTTCTGGCCGTGGCTCGATTTCGTCTTCACGCGGCAAGATGCGCTCGAGCGCGACGATCTGATCCGCTACGCCGAAGAGCTGGGCCTGGATGTCGCCCAGTTCACGGCTGACCTCGACAGTGCCGCCGTACGTGCCCGTGTGGAGCGGGATCTCGAAAGCGCCGATGCAAGCGGGGCGCACGCTACCCCGACGTTCTTCGTAGACGGGCGACGGTTGCTGGGCAGCTACGACGCCCGAACGCTCACCTCAGCCCTCGAAGCCAGCCGCCGAGGCACGCGAACCCAGGAAGTGCGCTCCTGAGTCGTGAGTCGTCGCGGGGCGCGTCGGTACACCTGCCTGAGCGAACAAGAACGCGGGACTGGTGCAGAGACGCGAACCTGGCACCCGGTTGAACCAGATCGCGAAGGACTTCGGCATCAGCGAGTCCTGCCTGACGCCTCAGGCCCGTCAGAAGAGCGGCCAGGGCACGGCCGGCGTCCGGCCGCTCGGGGCAGGGAAGATCCCGTCGTCGAGCAACCGGGCACCGCGTTCGGCAAGGGCTTCGACTTCCTGGGCACTGAGCAGCTCCGCCAGCCCCCGCCCCAGCTCACCGTCGAGCCCGTCGAGAACCCGGGCGACGCCGTCGCGCTCCTCCTCGCTCAGCTCCTCACCCAGCCACCCCCACAGCACGGTCCGCAGCTTGTCCGCCACATGGAACGTGAGCCCGTGGTCCACGCCGTGACGGTGACCACCGGGCATGGCGAGGATGTGGGCGCCCTTGCGGTCGGCGTTGTTGACGATCACGTCGAACACCGCCATGCGGCGTAGCGCCGCCGAGTCCTCATGGGCCAGGACCAGCCGATTCCCGTCCTCGTCCTCGCCCTCCAGGATTGTGAGCCACCCCGCGGCCGGCGCCTCGTCCGCCGGGAACAGGTCCACGGCGTCCTGTTCAGGGTCCTGCTCCTGCCAGAGTTGCACCATGCCCTCGCCGAAGGGGCCCTCGCGCAGCCAGGTGCGCGGCACAACATCCCAGCCGAGGCACTCGGAGACCAGGTGCGCGGCCACCTCGCGGCGGGCCAGGGTTCCGGGGGGGAAGTCCCACAGCGGGGCCTCGCCCGCCACCGGTTTGTAAACCACCGGGGTGTCACCGATCGCGCCGAGGAACGTGGCGTTGGACGCCGTCGTGATGCGGCCCGTGAGCGTCAGCTCCCCGTCCACCAGCTCGCCGGCGGGCACGTCCGCGGCGCTCATCAGGAGTCGGGGAGAGTGCAGTCGTGGCCGTCGGGGTCGATGGGCTGACCGCAGTCCGAGCAGATCGGTCGCCCGGCGTCCACGACCTCCCGGGTGCGCCGGGCGAACGCCCGGGCGGCGCCGACGGGCATCCGCACGCGCACGGCCTCGGCGTCCGCCTCGAGCACCGGGTCGGCGTCGTCGTCGGTCAGCGGGTGGGCGTCGATGAGCACCTGCGCGGTGGTGGGGTCCCAGCCCAGTCCGATGGCCCCCACCCGGAACCACTCCTGCACCGGGTCCAGCGGATCGTTGTCCACGAGTTCCACGGGCGTGCTGGCCGGGACGCTGTGCGGGTTGCCGTCCAGCGCCATCAGATCGTCGAGGATCTCGTCGATCATCTCCGCCATCAGGGCGGACTGCTGCTTCTCCAGGGCCAGGCTCACCAGCCGGGGCCCGGTGCGCACCTGCAGGTAGAACGTGCGGGCTCCGGGACGCCCGAGCGTCCCGATCACGACTCGATCCGGCCAGTCGAACTCATGGGCGGGGGCAGGTGCATCAGTCATGTCACGATCCTAGGCGTCTGCTCGTCCACCGCGCCGGGGCCGGTGCCCGCGCCGCCGCCCACCGGTGCGTCGTCGGACGGGCCGAGGCTCGAGAGCCAGGACAGGTCCCCGGCATCGGTATTGGTGGCCCAGACCCGCGGTCGGCTCGGGCCGTAGCTCACGATGGACACGGAGGCGGGCCCCACCTCGATCCGCTGGAACAGATCCAGGTGCGTGCCGAGCGCGTCGGCCAGGATCGACTTGATGACGTCCCCGTGGCTCACCGCCACCCACACCGCCCCGGGCCCGTGTTCGGCCTCCACGGCGGCGTCGTGCCGGCGGATCGCCGCCACCGCGCGGGCCTGCATGCCCGCCATGGACTCCCCGCCGGGGAAGACGACGGCGGACGGCTGGGTCTGCACCGTCGCCCACAGGGGCTCGGTGGCCAGGTCGCTGAGCGCGCGCCCCTGCCACTGGCCGTAGTCGCACTCGGTGAGGTCGTCGTCGACCAGGGAGGGCACCGCCCCCGACTGGCGATCGAGGAGGGCGCGGGCCGTCTGCGCGCACCGCTCCAGGGGACTGGCCACCACCGCGGCCACGGGCACGGCCGCGACCCGATCCGCGGTGCGGGCCGCCTGCTCCCGTCCGTGATCGTCCAGGCTGACCCCCGGGGTCCGCCCTGCCAGCAGTCCGGTCGCGTTGGCCGTGGTGCGGCCGTGCCGCACGAGAAGTACCGTCGCCATCACTCCAGCCTACTGATAGGACGGACGCGCCTCAGCGCGACGGGTCACGGGGCAGGGGAGTCCACCGCAGAGTGAGGCCCGCGACGGCGGCCAACGCCGCGTGGGCGTCGTCGGCGGCGCCCTCCAGCCCGTCCGCCACGTCTTCACCCGCCGAGGTGAGCAACAGGACGGCGTGGTCGTCCGCGTCGGGCTGCTCGCCCGGGTCGGCGCGCCAGCCGCCCCTGCCCCGGACGCCGTCCTCGTCCCCGGGCAGGGAGCCCAGCCACGCGGCGGCCGCCCGGGCCGCCCCGGGGCCGACGACGTCCAGCCGCAGGGTCGCGGGGGAGCCGTCGTTGCCCGGCGGGGTGCCCCACAGCCAGTCGAGGTCCACCTGCCACGGCGGGGCGCCCGCGGGGCCGCCCGGGGACGGAGGCTGCATCACGCCTCGGCGTCCGACTGGTCCGACGTCCAGCCCGCCTCACCGATCCACCGCAGGGCGCGGAGCGAGGGCATGAAGAGGTACTCGCCTCCGGCCATCCGGTTGAAGGTGGTGATGCCGTTGATGCGCTTGCGGGCCGGCTCGGCGGGGATGGTGAACCGTCCCTGCGTCGGGTCGTCCTCGTGCAGACCGACGATCGGATCCCGCTCGGAGCCGAGGTCGACGAAGTTGCCGCCGTTGATCCACTCCTGCTGCATGAACTCGATCGTGTCGAAGGCCCGGGCGCTGATGAAGATGAAGTAGATCCCGCGGTCCTCCTTCGCGTCGTCGGCCGAGGTCACCTCCGGCGACCACCCGGGACCGTAGGTCGAGGAGCGCCGGATGATCCGCTTGATGTTCACGTCCGTCATGATCGACAGGTCGCTGTCCCGCGGGTTCAGGCGACGCATGTGGCTGGAGTGCGGGCACATCAGGCCCTTCGGGTCGTCCTCGAAGGTGAAGTCGTTGCGCCGCTCCGGGTCGTTGCCCAGCTCCTCGTCGTCGTGGTCCGGGGAGAGCACGAGCGGGGCGCCGCTGCGCCACCGGCCGAACATCTTCGCGGCGATCCGGTGCTGCTCTTCCGGGTCCGGACTCTGCGAGGCCAGGTACTCGTTGAAGGCGCCCACCCGGCTGGCGAACTTGCGCAGCACCACGTAGGTCCCGTTGCGGCCCAGCACGTCCGGCTGCGGCACGGCCAGCGGGGAGCCGGTCTCGCTGTTCTCGCCCAGGATGAACTCGCCGGCGGAGATGGAGCGCTCCTGGCCCGGCTGGGGCCGCACCCCGCTGCCGGCCACCGTCGGCTGCGAGATGGAGTCCCGGAAGCCGAAGGGGTTCTTGTTCAGCTCGTCGACCCCGAACCGGTGGGTGGCCACCAGGGTCACTCCGGTGGAGTGCTCCAGCACCTGCTGCGCCTGGTCCAGGGCGGCGTCCAGGGCGTCGGCGTCGGCCGCGTAGATCGTCAGCGCGATGTGGCAGGCGTCCTGGGTGAACGCCTCGTCCCAGTGCTCCGGGGCGTTCGGCCCGGTGTCCATGAGCTGCTGGGCGCGGGCGGCCATCCCCTGCTGGTAGGGCAGCGGGAAGCTGGCCAGGGAGTCCTCGGGCAGCCCCAGGGCGCGCAGGCCGGCGAAGCTGATCGCCACGCCGGTCCAGGACTGCAGGTCGTCGGCCCAGTCCTGCGCGGAGGTCACGTGCTCGGCCAGGCGACGGACGAAGTCCCGGCCGCCTTCGGCCTCCTCCACGGTCAGCATGGCGTGGGCGCCGACGTAGGGCTCGGGCCGCTCCCGCAACACCAGGCCCTGGATGTCGTCCAGGTGCAGCTCGACGCGCTCCCGCTCGAAACGTTCCTTCAGGTCCTTGAGCACGCCCATCTCAGTAGTCCACCGCCTCGGGGGTGGAGATCGTGTCGGTGAGCTGCTTCAGGGCGGCCGCCGTGTCCTCGTCCAGGTCGGTGCGCCCGGCCATCTGGTCCAGGAAGGTGTTCACCGCGTCCTCGGTGCGCTGCAGTCGGCGCGTGTCCACCACGGTGACCTGCGGGTTCGCCACGAACCACCCGGAGGCAGTGATCTGGTGGTCGGCGATGAAGTCCTTCACGGTCGGGCTGTCGATGCCCGGCCACCCCTCCACGTTCTGGAAGAGGAGGTCCATCAGTTCGGGGATCTTGGTGGCGAAGTCGTTGATGTACGCGTCCCAGTCGCCGTCGTAGGCCGTGGCGAAGAGGATGCGGGTGTTGTCGTCGAAGAAGACGAAGCGCATGTCGTGGAGCGTGGACACGCGCTGGGCGCCGTCCATGTTGCCGCGGGTCAGGTCGAAGATGCGCTGCAGCCGTTCGGCGCCGCCCGGCTTGAGGCGGGCGATGGCGGTCAGCTCCGAGACCTTGCCCGAGCGCATCCCCACGCGGCCGGCGGACTCGGCGGTGCCGGACAGGTTCGGGTTGTGCTTACGGATCATCGCCTCGAGGGCGATCTTGGCCAGCGTGGGGGCGTCCTGGGCGACGTCCTCGACGGCGCGCTTGACGGCGTCGAGGCGGCTCTCGTCCTGCAGTCGGGGGTCGGGGCGGTCGTTCATGAGGTCCTCCTTCGAGAATCCTTAGGGGTGGGTGGTGAGGGGCGAGGCCGGGATCAGTCCGGGATCTCGTCGAGCGACGTCGGCTCGGGGGCCGGACGGTCGTTGAACTCGTGGCGGAAGCAAGTGGACTGCTCATAGGCGCGCTTGCGGACGCGCATGATCGAGCCCAGCGGCTGATGCTCGACCACGCCGTTCCACGGGTTGAAGGTGAGGGCATCGTCGCCGTAGACGCGGCGGGGATGGCTGTAGCTCTCCTGCGCCTCGATGCGCAGGGTGGCGACGGGCTGGTGCGGGGCCTCCTCCTCGTCCCACAGGACGGAGGCGTCCTCCACCGGCATGCGCTCCGCGTCGGTCGCCAGCTGCGCCCGCAGGACGTACTCTGCGCTCTCACGGGAGAAGAAGTCGGCGACGATCTCGCTGATCGAGGAAAAGTCCTTCACCTTCATGTCCTGGCCGGTCAGGGCGCGCACGTTCGCGGACGCCGGGGCCAGCGAGATCTTCGCGACGTGGTCCCCGTAGCGCAGGGCGCCCTGGGTGAAGTACGTCTCGCCGAGGACGTGGGCGTTGTCCCGCCCCAGGCCCTCCAAGGTGGCGCTGGGGGTCCCCCCGACGGTCTCCACCGCGCCCCGGACCACGCGCGCGGCGCCCGTCGTCAGGCGCTGCAGCAGCTCGGGGGACTGGGAGTTCTTCTCCAGCAGGCTCAGCATCTCCTTGTAGCGGGCCACGGTGCCGAAGGCGAGCGTCGGGAAGTTCACCATGAGGAAGTCCTGATTGTGGCTGTCCAGATCCGGCAGCAGCCGCTTGCCCTCCACCCCCAGCACCTTCAAGGCCCAGCCCCGCGGGGCGGGAGTGCGGTCGGTGTGGATGTCCCCGGGCGCGGAGGAGAGCCGCGCCACCGCCTCGTAGGTGCCCGGACGGGCGAAGATGCCCTGCGCCAGCTCGGGAGCCAGGCCCTCATGCACCACCAGCGTGGCCTTGAGGACGGCGTGGCTCTTGGCGTGGGCGTCGCGGTGGGCGTGCTTGTGCTCTCCCGCCGCGCGGCGCTGTGCCGCGCCCATCTGGGCCAGGATCTCGCGGGTCAGGTCCTCCTCGCGGTCGACCGAGTGCTCGATGTCGGGCGTGTACGTCACCGGTTCAGTCATCAGTGTGCTCTGCCTTCCCTCTCTGGAGCGCCGTGTGCGCCGCGCGGAGCCGCGCACCTGACCCTTGCGACGCTATGACTCTCCCCATGCCAGGGCAAGGAAGGAAGCGCGCTGCCGGTCTGGGAGCCCGGGCCCGGGGGCGGTGCCCCGGGGGATCTGTGACAGTGTGGCGGTGACCCGCCCCAGGGAAGCGCACCCGAGCCAGGAGAAGCATGACCGCCACCCTCGTCGCCTCCGGCCTGGCCGGCGGCCACGGCCATCGCACGCTGTTCGACGCGCTCGACCTCACCGTCGCGCCGGGGGACGTCGTCGGCGTCGTGGGGGCCAACGGCGCGGGCAAGTCCACGCTGCTGCGCATCCTCGGCGGGAACCTCGCCCCGCAGACCGGCACCGTGTCCCTCGCCCCCTCGGACGCCTTCGTCGGCTGGCTCCCGCAGGAGCACGAGCGCGTGTCGGGGGAGACGGTGGCCGGGTACATCGCCCGCCGCACCGGCTGCGCCGAGGCCACCCGCGAGATGGACGCCTCTGCCGAGGCACTGGCCGACCCGGACGTCACCGACGCCGCCGCGGACCGCTACAACACCGCCCTCACCCGCTGGCTGGCCTCCGGCGCCGCGGACCTGGAGGAGCGCATCCCCGCCGTCCTGGCCGACCTCGGCCTGGACCTCTCCGCCTCCCCGGAACAGGTCCTCATGACCTCCCTCTCCGGTGGGCAGGCCGCCCGCGTCGGCCTCGCCGCGCTGCTGCTCTCCCGCTTCGACGTCGTGCTCCTGGACGAGCCCACCAACGACCTCGACCTCGACGGTCTGACCCGCCTGGAGGCCTTCGTGCAGGAGCTGCGCGGCGGCGTCGTGCTGGTGAGCCACGACCGCGAGTTCCTGGCCCGCTGCGTCACCCGCGTCCTGGAGCTCGACCTCGCCCAGCGCACCAACCGCGTCTACGGCGGCGGCTACGAGGCGTACCTCGAGGAGCGGGCCACCCTGCGCCGCCAGGCCCGGGAGAAGTACGAGGAGTTCGCCGAGCAGAAGCAGGACCTCGTCTCCCGCGCCCGCACCCAGCGGGAGTGGTCCAGCCAGGGCGTGCGCAACGCGATGAAGAAGTCCCCGGACAACGACAAGCTGCGCCGCAAGGCCGCCAGCGAGTCGAGCGAGAAGCAGGCCCAGAAGGTCCGGCAGATGGAGAGCCGCATCGCGCGCCTGGAGGAGGTGGAGGAGCCGCGCAAGGAGTGGCGGCTGGAGTTCACCATCGGCGCGGCGCCGCGCTCCAGCTCGGTGGTCGCCACCCTCAACGACGCCGTGTTCCGGCAGGGCGGCTTCACGCTCGGCCCGGTGTCCCTCCAGGTCAACGCGGGGGAGCGGATCGGCATCACCGGGCCCAACGGGGCCGGCAAGTCCACCCTGCTGCGCGGGCTGCTGGGCCGCCAGGCCCCGGACGAGGGCACGGCCGCCCTGGGATCCAGCGTGCAGATCGGGGAGATCGACCAGGCGCGTTCGCTGCTGGCCGGGGCCGTCCCGCTCGCCGCGGCCTTCGAGACGCTCGCGCCGGAGATGACCTCCGGGGAGGTGCGCACCCTGCTGGCCAAGTTCGGTCTCAAGGCCGACCACGTGAACCGCCCCGTGGACGAGCTCTCGCCCGGCGAGCGCACCCGGGCATCCCTGGCCCTGCTCCAGGCCCGCGGGGTGAACGTCCTCGTGCTCGACGAGCCCACCAACCACCTGGATCTGGAGGCCATCGAGCAGCTCGAGCAGGCGCTGGAGACCTATGAGGGCGCCCTGCTGCTCGTCACCCACGACCGCCGCATGCTGGACACCGTCCGCCTGGACCGACGCTGGCACGTGGCCGACGGGCGGGTGACGGAGCGCTGATGTCCCGGGCGCGGCGGCCGCGGCGTGAGGCTGGTGGGCACCGTCACCCTTGCCCGAGATTCGGTTGTGTACGACCATGAGAGTGCAGTCCCCACCAATGAAAGGGCCCCAGACATGTCCCGCATCCTGATGATCCTCACCTCGCACGACCAGCTGGGCGACACCGGCCGCAAGACCGGGTTCTGGCTCGAGGAGTTCGCCTCGCCCTACTACGTCTTCACGGACGCCGGCCACGAGGTCACCCTCGCCTCGCCCCGCGGCGGCCAGCCGCCCATCGACCCGACGAGCTCGAAGCCGGAGATGCAGACCGAGGCCACCCGCCGGTTCGACCAGGACGAGGAGGCCAAGGCCGCCCTGGCCCACACCACGCCCCTGGCCCAGGTGGACGTGGACGGGTTCGATGCCGTCTTCTACCCGGGCGGTCACGGCCCGCTGTGGGACCTGGTGTCCGACGCCGACTCCACGCGGATCATCCTCGACAGCGACGCGGCGGGGCGCCCGCTCGGCCTCGTCTGCCACGCTCCCGGGATCCTGCACCCGATCACCACTGCCGACGGCACCCCGTTCGTGCGCGGCCGTCAGGTCGCCGGGTTCACCAACGGCGAGGAGGAGGCCGCCCAGCTGACGGACGTCGTCCCGTTCCTCGTCGAGGACTCGCTGATCGCCGCCGGCGCGGACTACCGCAAGGGCCCGGATCAGGAGAGCTTCGTGGTCACGGACGGCACCCTGGTGACCGGCCAGAACCCGGCCTCCTCCGCCGACGCCGCCCGCCGCCTCCTGGACCTGCTCGCGCGCTGACCCCCCGCCGAGCCCGCCGCTTCGACCCCGAGGAGACCACCATGAGCACCCCCACCCACACGCGCGAGATCCACCACGCCTCCCGCCCCCACGGCGCCCCGACGCCGGAGAACTTCCGCCTCACGGAGGTCGAGCTCCCCGAGCTCGCCGAGGGCCAGGTCCTCGTGCGCAACACCGTGATGTCCGTGGACCCGTACATGCGCGGCCGCATGAACGACGTCGAGTCCTACGTGCCTCCGTTCCAGCTCGACGCCCCCCTCGACGGCGGCGCGGTGGGCACCGTGATCGCCTCGCGCCACGCGGACGTGCCGGAGGGCACGTCCGTGCTCCACGGCCTCGGCTGGCGCGAGCACGCCGTCCTCGACGGCGACACCGTCCAGGCCGTGGACACCTCCCAGTTCTCGGACAGCACCTACCTGGGCGTGCTGGGCATGACGGGTCTGACCGCCTACACCGGCCTCGTGCACGTGGCCGAGATGCAGGAGGGCGACGCCGTCTTCATCTCGGGTGCCGCGGGGGCCGTCGGCTCGGCCGCCGGCCAGATCGCCCGTCTGCTGGGCGCCTCGCGCGTCGTGGGCTCGGCGGGCACGCCCGAGAAGGTGGCGCGGGTGAAGGAGCTGGGCTTCGACGCCGCGTTCGACTACCACGACGGCTCGCCCACCGACCTGCTAGCCGAGGCGGCGCCGGAGGGCATCGACGTCTACTTCGACAACGTGGGCGGCGACCACCTCGAGGCCGCCATCGCCGCGCTGCGGGTCGACGGCCGCGTGGCGATGTGCGGCGCGATCGCCCAGTACAACTCGACGGAGCCGCCGGCCGCCCCGCGCAACCTCGCCCTGGCGATCGGCAAGCGCCTGACCCTGCGCGGCTTCGTCCTGCAGAAGTACGCAGCGCAGGTCCGCCCCGAGTTCCTCGAGCGCGTGGGCCCGTGGGTCGCCGCCGGGAAGATCCAGTGGGACGAGACCGTCCGGGAGGGTCTGGAGAACGCACCCCAGGCGTTCATCGACCTGCTCGAGGGCGCCAACACGGGAAAGATGCTCGTCCGGCTGTGACGAGCGACGGCGCACTCGGGGGCGGCATGGACACCTTTCGGCATCAGGGCCTGACCTTCGACGTCCGCGACAGCGGGCCGGCCGAGGGGGAGGTGGTCCTGCTGCTGCACGGCTTCCCGCAGGACGCCACGTCCTGGAGGCACGTCGAGCCGCTGCTGCACGCCGCGGGGCTGCGCACGCTCGCCCCGGACCAGCGCGGCTACTCCCCGGGGGCCGCTCCGCGGGCGACGGCGGCCTATCGCCTCCCGGCGCTCGTGGGGGACGCCGTCGCGCTGGCGGACGCGGCGGGGGCGCGGCGCGTCCACGTCGTCGGCCATGACTGGGGCGGCGCCGTCGCCTGGGCGCTGGCCACCGCCCACCCCGAACGGATCGCGTCCCTGACGGTCCTGTCCACGCCGCACCCGGCCGCCCTGGCCCGCGCCCTGCGCGGCCCGGACCAGCTGCGCCGCAGCTGGTACATCGCCGCCTTCCAGGCGCCGGCCCTCCCCGAACGGATCCTCGCGCGACGGCTGGGCTCCCTGCTGCAGCGGGGTCAGGTCCCCGGGGCGGAGCACTACGCTCGCCGGTTCTCCACCCCGCAGAGCCTGCGCGGCCCGGTGAACTGGTATCGGGCGAACCCGGATCTGGTGACCACCACGACCAGCGCGCCCGTGTCGGTCCCCACCACGTACGTGTGGGGCACCCGGGATGCGGCCCTGGGGCCGCGGGCCGCCGAGCTCACGGCGGGGCAGGTGGCGGGGGAGTACCGGTTCGTGGCGCTCGACGCGGACCACTGGCTGCCCGAGCGTGAGGCGGACGCCGTCGCCCGCGCGATCCTGGACCGGGTGCGCTGACCCGCGTTCGGCGCGCGGGCCGCTCCCGCCGGCTCAGCGCGGCCCGACGGCCTCGGTGATCCGGTTCAGCTGGTCCATGAGGACCTGGCGCTCGGTGGCGTCGAGGGGGATCCGGGTGAGGGCGTCCGCCGGGACCGTCCGGGCGGACTCCCGCAGCGCTCGCCCCTCGTCCGTCAGCCGGACCAGCACGCGTCGCTCGTCGTGGACGTCGCGCTCCCGTGTGACGAGCCCCATGCCGGCGAGGCGCCGCACCAGGGGCGTGATGGTGCCGTTGTCCATGCCGAGCCGGTCCCGCAGCGCGCCGACCGCCAGTGCTCCGGCGCCCGGCGTCGGCGCTTCCGTCTCGGCCGAGGCGTCACCCTCCACCTGCCACAGGGTGAGCATCACGAGGTACTGCGGGTAGGTGAGGCCGAGGCGGGAGAGCAGCGGGCCGTAGCCGCGCGTGACGGCGCGCGTCGCCCGGTGCAGGGCGAAGCAGAGCTGGTCCTCGAGTGCGAGGCTGGGGGTCGGCGCGGCATCCATGGGAGCGATTCTAGTGGTCGCTGGCGAACAACTTGGTTGCGCACGACCTAACCGGGTGGCAGGCTGGAGCCGACTCGTCCCGCACGGGGCGGGCGGATGAAAGGTCCTCTCATGGAGACCATCTACACCGCCGAGGCGCTCAGCACCGGCGCCGGCCGCGACGGCCATGTCCGCACCACCGACGGGCGGGTCGACCTCGACCTCGCCGTGCCCACCGAGATGGGCGGCTCCGGCCAGGGCAGCAACCCCGAGCAGCTGTTCGCCGCCGGCTACGCCGCGTGCTTCCACTCGGCCCTGCAGATGGTCGCCCGCGCCTCCCGGGCCGACATCACCGACTCCTCCGTCGGCGCCCGCGTGGGCATCGGCCGCCAGGGTGAGGGCTTCGGCCTGGAGGTCACCCTCGAGGTCGTGCTGCCCAACGTCCCCGCGGACCAGGCCCGCGCCCTCATGGAGCAGGCGCATCAGGTGTGCCCCTATTCGAACGCCACCCGGGGCAACATCGACGTCGTCCTCGAGCTCGGGGAGGCGTGATGACGAAGCGCCGGCAGTCCGTCCCCCTCTCCCAGACCGCCGCCCGCCTCGGCCTCGGCGGGTTCATGACCGCCGCGGGGCTGTCCCACCTCACCGTGGCGCGCCGTGAGTTCCGCGCGCAGGTGCCCTCGTGGGTCCCGCTCCCGGCGGACCTCGTGGTGCTCGGATCCGGCGTGGCCGAGATCGGCCTCGGGGCCGCTCTGCTGGCGCTCCCCGGGCAGCGCCGCCTGACCGGCACCGCCCTGGCGGCCTTCTACACGGCGATCTACCCCGGGAACATCGGGCAGTACGCCGAGCGCAAGGACGGCTTCGGGCTGGACACCGACGGCCGCCGCCTGGCGCGGCTGTTCGGCCAGCCCGCCCTCATCGCGGCCGCCCTGTGGGCCGCGGGAATCCCCGAGCGGGAGCACGGCGGGCGCGGCTGACGCCGTCGCCGGCCCCGCGGGCCTGTGCCGGCTCCGGGCACGTGCCCGGAGCCGGCGTGATCTCACCCCGCCGCGAGGCGCGGCCCGTTCCGCAGGACCTCGACGACCAGCCGCAGGGCGATCGGGAAGGCGTCCTCATCCAGACCGAACCGCGGGTTGTGGTGACCCGCGTCGAAGCCCTTGGCCGCGTTGCCGGCCCCCACGAACACGTACGTGGCGGGTGCGGTCCGGGAGAAGGCCGCGAAGTCCTCGCCGCCGAGCATCGGCGGGTCGGTGATCACCGAGCCCGGGAACAGGTCCTCGCACAGCTCATGGACCACCGCGGTGCGGGCCGGGTCGTTCCACACCATGTCGTCGCCGCGCAGATAGTCCAGCTCGACCGCTCGGCGACGCCGATGCCGAGCATGATGATGAGCACCTGCCCCAGCGGGGCGAAGGCGCCGAAGGTCTTGGCGGCGTCGCCGATGACGACGCGCATGCCCTCCGTGCTGAGCAGATCGGTCGCCACGAGGGTCTCACCCGTGCCCGGATGGGCCGCGCTCCACCCGCTCAGACCGGCCACGGCGGACGCCGCCAGGGTCAGGGCGCAGATGCCCGCGAAGATGATGATCGGGTCCGGGAGCTTGTTGCCGCTCCCTTCGATCACGTTGAGGAACCTGTTGAGCAGGCCTCCGGGGGTGTGTTTCCGGGGTGAGGCGTCGGCGGCGGTGGACCCACCGGTGGGCGAGGTCATGGGACTCCTCCGAGGTGCGAGAGACGGTGAGCCCTCGGCCACAGGGGCGAGGTACGGCCCCCTGTAGGGTGCCCCGTCGCAGGTGTCCCGCGGGTGTCCGGTCGGGCGGGCCGTCAGCCCTGACGCATCGTCCCGGTCTCGAGGAAGCGCTGGTGCCAGGACAGGGCCTCGCCGAGCAGGTGCGGGGTGTGCAGGCCGTCCGACCCGCGCATCGCGCGGTCGAAGTAGTCCCGCAGCTGCTCCCTGTAGTCCGGGTGCGCGCACGTGTCGATGATCGTGCGGGCGCGCTGCTTGGGGGAGAGGCCGCGCAGGTCGGCCAGCCCCTGCTCGGTGACCACCACGTGCACGTCGTGCTCGGTGTGGTCCACGTGCGAGACCATCGGCACGATGCAGGAGATGTCCCCGCCCTTGGCCGTGGAGGGGGTGAGGAAGAACGAGGTGAACGCGTTGCGGGCGAAGTCGCCCGAGCCGCCCAGGCCGTTCATCATCTTCGTGCCCATCAGGTGCGTGGAGTTCACGTTGCCGTAGAGGTCGGCCTCGAGCATGCCGTTCATGGCCAGGATGCCCAGGCGGCGCACCAGCTCCGGGTGGTTGGAGATCTCCTGGGTGCGGATGATCAGCTTGTCCTTGTACTGCAGCACGTTGTCGTTGAACCGCTCGGCCACCTCGGTGGACAGCGAGAACGCCGTGCAGGAGGCCATGGCCAGCGTGCCGGAGTCCAGCGCGTCGAGCATGCCGTCCTGGACCACCTCGGTGAAGGCCGTGAGGCCGTGGAAGCGGGACTTCACCAGCTCGGCCATCACGGCGTTGGCCACGTTGCCCACGCCGGACTGCAGGGGCAGCAGGTGCTCGTCGTAGCGGCCGGCCTTGACCTCGTGCTCGAAGAACTCCACGAGGTGCTGGGCGATCGCGATCGAGTCCGCGTCCGCAGGCTTGAAGGGGGAGTTGCGGTCCGGGCCGTGCGTCTCCACCACGGCCACCACCTTGTCCAGGTCCACCACGAACTCGGTCCGCCCGATGCGGTCGGACGGGTGGTTGACCGGCACCGGCTTCCGGTGCGGGGGCAGGGCCGTGTCGTAGTAGACGTCGTGGATGCCGTCCAAATCCTCGCTCTGCCACGAGTTGACCTCGAGGATCACCTTGTCCGCCAGCTGCAGCCAGGACTTGTTGTTGCCCACGGACGAGGAGGGCACGAGCGTCCCGTCCTCGCGGATCGCGGACACCTCGATCACCGCGGCGTCCATGGGCCCGTAGAAGCCCTCCCACACCGTCTGCGCGAGGTGGGAGAGGTGCGTGTCGATGTAGTCGACCGAGCCGTCGTTGATCTTGGCGCGCATGGTCGGGTCCGTGTTGAACGGGGTGCGCAGGCGCACGCCGTCGGCCTCCGCCAGCGCGCCGTCCATCTCGACGGACGTGGAGGCGCCGGTGTGGAGGTCGATCCGGAAGTCCTCGCCCCGGGCGTGCGCGGCCTTGATGCGCTCGGCCAGGGCGATCGGCACGGCCTTCGGGTAGCCGGACCCCGTGAACCCGCTCATCCCCACCGTCATGCCCGGCGTGATGAACGCCGCCGCCTCCTCGGCGGACATGACCTTGGCCCGGAGGCCGGGGTGGTGGATGCGGGACGACATGGGTGAGGCCTCCGTGCGGGTGGGTCGAGTCGAGCGAGAGCGCTGTGACGTGGAACAGCGATCAGCGTACCCGCGTCACGGGTGGCCGTGGGGATGATCACGCCGGAGGTCACGGGGCCCGCCCTGCGTGGTCGACGACGGCGAACAGGGCTCGGCCCTCCGGGCCGGCGCGCCTAGGGCGTGTCTGACAATGAATCCAGGGGTCGGCTGGCACCCTCGAAGACATGTCCGCAGTTCCCGACTCGCTGAAGCTCGAGGGTGCCCGCTTTGTCGGCAGGAGCCTGCGGGACGCAGCGGCGCGCCGAGGACGCCGAGGGACTGCGCGGGGCCTGGGGCGCGGTAGAAGCCTCCTGGCGTCAGGCGACCGGCCGCGCATCGGCGCTCCCGGACGGCGCAGTCGACGTCTCGGTCGAGGGAGAGTGGTCCTTCTCCCAGACCCTGCGCCACCTCGTCTTCGCGACCGACGCCTGGCTGAGCCGGGGGATCCAGGGCGCCGAGGAGCCGTTCCACCCGCTCGGCCAGCCCCGCGCGGGTGCGGAGGACGATGGCGTCGACCTCGCCTTCTTCGCATCCACGCCCCCGCCCTACGAGCAGGTGCTCGCGGTGCGGTCCGAGCGCCTGGCCCAGGTCCGCGAGTTCCTGGCGTCCGTGGACGACGCCGCAGCCCAGGGACGCTGAACGACCACGGTCGTCGCCGCATCAATCCCTGACTGCGGCGTTGGTGGGAGTGCCGCCTGGACGCCTCTCGCTGACCCGCGCCAGGATTTTCCGGCCGGCCAGGCCACCACCGTCCTCCGCACCCCCGCTCACGTCGGCGTCGAGGAGACGCGCGTGAGTCTCACGGCTGAAGTACCTCTGGAACAGTGCGGATATCACCCGGCGCACCTCAGGCGTGGACGGCAACTCTGAGGGCGGCACGGCATCCGGTGGAGTTCCGGTTCCACGTGTGAGCGAGTCGCCGTTCACCCTCGCGACCGGGTGAGTTCCTCTGCGAACTCCGTCAAGAACTGGTCGCCAGCCGCCGTGCTGCGGGGGGCCAGGGGGACATTGCCCACGAGGTGATGTTATGCCGCGAGAGGGGCGATGAGGGCCCGGGTGGAGTCGCTGGCGAGGCCTATGGTCTGGGCGCTCCGGCGCGCGTCAGTGATGCTCCGAGATCCGTCCCCGCTCATCAGTAGACCTCTCTGCGGTGCCCGACACGGAGGATCAGCACGACCAGCTCATCATCCACGACGTCATAGACGACTCGGCAGTCACCGATTCGGATGCGCAACTCGCCCTCGCCGCCCTGAAGCTTGATGCAACCGGGTGGGCGAGGGTCATCAGCAAGGGCGTTGAGTGCATCGAGAATACGTCGGGCGGTCCGAGGCAAGGCGGCGCGCTTCCATGATCCCGTGCAGATCGGGGCCTGGGCCCAGGGTGGCGAGATCGAGCTCGCGAACGCGATCTTCGAGTACCTCGAGGTGTTCTACAACCGTCGTCGACGGCACTCCTGCCTCGAGTGCGCGACACCCTGCGACTACGACCCCGCCGGCACCCCTCGGGCACTGACCACCACCGGAAGCTAGCGACCAAGAGTGGAAACCAAACCGTAGGGCAGGTCAAGATGTCACCGGATCGTGCAGCAGACCCAACTGACATGGCAGTACATCTCCAGGGCAAGAGCGTCACGATCCTCGCCGCGGACGGGGTCGGGCGCGTCGAACTCGATCAACCCCGTGAGGCTCTGGACAGGGCCGGCGCTCGGACCGAGGTCCTCTCGGTCGATGAGGGCGAGATCAAGGCCCCGCGAGAACGACCTGGATCCGGCGGGGACGTTTCGGCGTCGACGGGCTGGTGGCTGAGGCCTCGGTGGCCGACTACGACGCCTTGGTGCTTCCGGGCGGCACGGTGAACCCCGACAAGCTCCGGATTGACGAGGACGCTGCCGCCTTCGTCCGGGACTTCGTCGAGAACGGCAAGCCGGTGGCGGCGATCTGTCACGGACCGTGGACGTTGATCGAGGCCGACGTGGCCACCGGTCGCACCCTGACGTCCTTCCCGAGCATCCGCACGGATCTGCGCAATGACGGCGCGAACGTCGTCGACCAGGAGGTCGTGGTCGACAAGAATCTCACCACCAGCCGCTCGCCGGAGGACCTGCCGGCGTTCTCCGAGGCGATCGTGGCCCAACTCGCGGGCACCACGACAAAGGAAGAGGAGACATCATGAGTGTGACCAAGGGATTGCTGGTCAGGTTTGACGCGTTGCCCGGCAAGGAGGACGACGTGAAGGATTTCCTTGACAGCGGCCGTGCGCTTGTTGTGGAAGAGCCGGCGACCACCGCGTGGTTCGCGATCCGCCTCGGGCCCTCCTCCTTCGGGATCTTCGACGTTTTCCCCGATGACGCCCGACGTGACGCTCACCTGTCTGGCCCTGTTGCCGTAGCTCTCGGCGAGCAGACCGGTGCGGGTGCGTTGTTCTCCGAACCGACGATCGAGAAGCTCGACGTGTTGAGCTCCAAACTTCCCGCCTGAAACCACCGACCGGGAGTGCTGACCCCGACATGAGGGGTGGTTGCGCGGGGTGACTTCGGGCTGACACAGCCCGTTGACGTTGTGGCAGCGGCCCCGTACTTTTGACGTTTATCTCACATCCCTAACAGATCGAGGAACCGCGATGACAGGAACTGACGACGTTGCCCCGACGCGTTCACCCGAGGTAGCAGTGATCGGGGGCGGGATCGTCGGTCTGTCGACGGCGTACGCGCTGCGGGAACAGGGCGTGCCGGTGCGCTTGTACGAGGCCGGTCTGCCCGGAGCGGGTCAGTCCGCGGGCGAGTCGCGGATCTTCCGGCATGCCCACGACGACCCGCGACTCGTCGCTTTCACGCGCGAAAGCCGCGGTGTATGGGATGAGTGGGCCGAACACTTCGACGTCGAACTGGTCTCATCAGACGGTGTCGTGGCGCTCGGCGACAGCGCCCTGGCGCGGCTGCGGGTGCTCGACGAGGTCGGCGGCGTGGAAGCGCACGAGATCGATGCAGCCGAGCTCGCCCAGCGCATGCCGCTGCTCGCTGGGTACTCGGGGCCAGCGGTGCTCGACGAGTCGGGCGGCGCGATCCGCACCCGCGCCGCGATCACGGCACTCGCGGGTGCCCTCGGAGATGCCGTCACCACCGCAGAGGTGATCTCCATCGATCCCCGCGCCGATGGGACGGTCGAGGTGCGCAGCGTCACCGACCGGGCTGTCTACTCCAAGGTGGTCGTGTGCGCCGGCCGCGAAACCGCCCGCCTGGCCCGCAGCGTCGGCCTGTCGCTGCCGGTTCGCCTTGCCGCACACGTCCGGCTGACCTTCGACGTGAAAGACGCCGCCCCGGCACGAGTCGCGTGCCTGCAGGACAGCAGCGGCGTCTTCGGCGAAGTCGGCGTGTACGCGACGCCGCTACCGGGCAACAGCAGTTATTCGGTCGGACTCAGCGACACCGTCGGCGTCCGCGACGACGGAACGTTCATCGACCCTGCGGCGATTCGATCGCTGGACGAACGCGCGCGCGAATACGTGACACGGGCGCTGCCCGGTCTCCACCCAGAGCCGCGCGACTTTCTTCACTGCTGGGTGACCGACCTCCCATGGAGCGAGGACGGCGTGGCCGTGTGGGAGGCAGGCTCTGTCCTTTTTGTGGCCGGTCACAATTTGTTCAAGCAGGCACCTGCGCTGGGTCGCGCTCTTGCCCGGGCTGCGACCGGCGGCGGTCTCCCCGCCGACCTCACGCCCGCCGCTCGCCTCGGCGAAGCCCTGCGATAGTTTGCCTGACCCCAGAACGGACGCACTCAATGGGTAAACGTCTCCTCGTCGAGGACGACGGCAGCCCGCCCTGGGTCAACCCAAAAGTCGCGGCTGGACAGCAGTCACAGGCTCAGCCACCTTGTCATGGGGTGTCTTCATCGTGAGGATCGGTACGCGGAGGTGCCGCAGCGGGATCCGTCACTGCGGGATCCGCTCGCAGTGTGACCCGGCGCGGGATGATGAAACCGCGTCGCAGTGCGGGGTTCGGACATAGCTGTCAGGTTGTGAATCGGTCAGGGTTTGATGCCGCTGCTGTTTGAGTCCGGAAGGATGGACAGCGTGCCGAAGAAGATCGATCCCCAGCTGCGAGCGAGGTGCGTGCGGCTCGCCAGGAAGGCGTCTCGCGCGAGTCCGTGCGGCGCTGGCTCGCACAACCGAGGTCGACGATGGAACCCGCCCCGGCGTCACCAGCGAGGAGTCCGCCGAGGTCAAGCGACTGAAAGCGGCTCATCCGATTCCAGAGTGTAGTCGCGGTCTGAAGCCGCCGGTCTCGAGCAGGGACCTGGCGATGTAGTTGGTTGAGCGCGTTGGTGCCCGGGTCGAGGTCTCCCGGAGGGTGGAAGTTCTTCACGCTCACCATCCCCAAAGACCTCGACATGCTTCACCCTCCTTTCGCGTCCCCTGACCTGACCATGTTCTGCCGCCTCGACGAGCTCGACCTTGTCGCCGTCGGCCAGCTGATCGAGCCGGATCGAGCCACAATCGAGTGCCGGCCGGTGGCGACCGATCCGTGGTGTCGGAGGTGGGGTGCCGAGGGAGCGCCCAGGGACACGGTGACGCGTCGGCTCGCGCACGAGCCGTTCGGACACCGGCCCACCACCCTGCTTGTCCGGGTGCGCCGGTACCTTTGCGAGCGCCGTGCGCAACCCCCTGGGCGGCGTGCGGGCCATCCGCTAGCCTCGAACACATGACGAACCCGTTTCTCGGCCGCGACGACCAGGCCATCGACGTCTCCGACACCCCGCGCGGTGAGCTCGAGGTGGTGCACACCTTCACCGACGGCCCCATGCCGACCGGCGTGAGCGTCTCGCACACCGGGCGCATCTTCGTGAACTTCCCCAAGTGGGGCGACGAGGTGCCCGCCACCGTCGTCGAACTCGTCGACGGCGCCGTGAAGCCGTACCCGAGCGCGGAGGCGAACCAGGCGAAGAGCAAGGCCGACCCGGATGCCTTCGTGTCGGTGCAGAGCATCGTGATCGACCCCGCCGATCGTCTGTGGGTGCTCGACACCGGCAGCCCGCTGTTCGAGGAGACGCAGCGCGGCGGGCCTAAGCTCGTCTGCATCGACCTCACCACCGACGAGATCACGCAGACCATCCTCTTCGAGCCGGATGTCGCCCTGCCGACCACCTACCTCAACGACGTGCGGTTCGATCTGCGGCAGGGGGAGGCGGGCTTCGCGTACATCACCGACTCCTCCGACCAGGGTCCGAACGGGATCATCGTCGTCGATCTTGCGTCAGGCGCGGCCTGGCGGCGCCTCCACGACCATCCGACCACCAAGGCCCTGCCGCCCGGGGAGATGGTGCCGGTCGCCGAGGGACGGGTGTTCGCCGAGCGCAGCGCGGGCGAGGCGCCTCAGCCGGTGAAGATGGGCGCGGACGGCATCGCCATCTCCCACGACGGCGAACGGCTCTGGTACTGCCCGCTCATTTCGCGTCGGTGGTACAGCGTCGATACCGCGGCCCTGCGTGACCGCGCGCTCTCGGATGAGGACGTGGCGGCGACGGTCGTCGATCACGGTGACAAGGGCGGCGGTGCCGACGGCCTCGAGAGCGACGACCAGGGCCGGCTGTACGCGACGAACTGGGAGCACAATGCCGTCCTCCGACGGCTGCCCGACGGTGAGATGCAGACCCTTGTGCACGACGAGCGGCTGCTCTGGCCCGACACCATGTCGGTGGCCCGCGACGGGCACCTGTACGTCACCGCGAATCAGCTGCACCGCCAGGCGAAGTATCAGGATGGCCAGGATCTGCGCGTCTACCCGTACCACCTGTTCCGCTTCGCCATCGACGCCGGGCCGGTGCTGCTGCGCTGAGGCGGGTCAGCAGCAGTCGCAGGACGGCCCTTCGCGCTGGCCGGTCAGCGGCGTGACCGGCTGCTTGCACGCGTCTCCGCGCTACACCCTCATTCGTGAAGAGCCATCAAACCTGGGGCGCTTCACAACCGTGGTACACGAGAGCACGCGTGGTGCGGCTCCTTCGGTGGGTGGGCTGCCGACTGGGAGCAGGCGTTCGAGCGTCTCGAGTCCCACCACGCCAAGGGCAAAGTGCTGCTCGAGTTCTGACTGGGGGGCGCGTCGGCGCCGGCCTGCCCGGGCCGGCACCGCCTCGTATCCTGGCCTCGTGCACCCGTCTGTGAGCGAGCCCCTCACCCGACTGCCGGACGGCACCGTCAAGCAGCGCAACCCCTTCACCGGCACCGAGGTCTGGACCGTGCCCGGCCGCGGCCACCGCCCGCTCGGCCTCGTCCGGCCCGCCCCGCAGCCGCTCGACCCCGCCCAGCACGGCCGGCACTGCGCCTTCTGCGCGCACCGCCTGTTGGAGACGCCGCCGGAGAAGGCACGCATCGTGCCCACGAGGGCCGACGACGGCGCCCCGGCCTGGCAGATCCTGCGGCACCTGGCCGCGGAGCGGCTCGGGGAGACGACCCCGGCCTTCCGCCGGGTTCCCAACCTCTTCGAGATCCTCAGCTACGACTACTGGCGTCTCAACCACGGCTACGAGCTCCCCCCGGACGCGCGCCGTCGCCGTGACGAGTACCTGGCCACCAAGGCCGGCCGCGCCCACGTGCGCGCCGTCGTCGCCGCGAAGCTGCGCGCCTCCGGCCGCTCCCCGGAAGAGGCTGCGGCGATGTCCGAGGCGGAGCTGATCGCGGCGTCGACCGCATTCTTCGGCGGCACGCACGACGTGGTGATCGCCCGGCGGCACTTCGTCGACGGCGCCGTGGACGACCACCAGCTGGCCTCCTCGGGCACCCTCACCCTGGACGAGCACCACGCGTTCCTGGCCCTGACCGCCGACGCGATGCGGGACCTCTACGCGACCACGCCCGCCGTGCGGTACGTCTCCGTGTTCCAGAACTGGCTCAAGCCCGCCGGCGCCTCCTTCGACCACCTGCACAAGCAGCTCGTGGCCATCGACGAGGTCGGCGCGCAGAACGCCGCCGCCCTGGACCGGCTGCGCGAGGACCCGCAGGTGTTCAACCATGCCGCGCTGGACGTGGCCGTGGCGCACGACCTCGTGATCGCCGCCAACGAGCACGCCGTGATGTTCGCCGGCTTCGGCCACCGGTACCCGACGGTCGAGGTCTACTCCACGAGCCCGGTGGGGCAGCCGTGGCGGCAGTCCGCGGCCGAGCTGCGCGCCGTCTCCGACCTGCTGCACGCCGCCCACGCGGCCACCGGGCCCGACGTCCCCTCCAACGAGGAATGGCACACCCGCCCGCCCGGCGTCGCGTCCCCGATGCCCTGGCGCGTGATGCTCAAGTGGCGCGTCTCCACACTCGCCGGCTTCGAGGGCGCCACCAAGATCAACGTCAACACCCTCAGCCCGTGGGACGTGCGGGACCGGGTGCTGGCGCGGCTGCGGGAGCTGCGGGCGACGGGTGCGCTCGCGGACGGGGTGCGGATCGGGGCCGACGCACGGGTCCGGCCGGGCGCCCTGCGGTACGCCGACTGAGCGGCGAGGCTCACCCCTCCGCGCGGTCGGTAGCGTGGGCGTCATGGCCCTCCACCTGCAGCGCTACCGCGAGATCGCCCACGTCATGGCCCGCAACGGCCTCGACGCCACCGCCCGCCTGGCCGGGCTCGGCCGCTGGCTCGCCCCGCAGGACCCGACGGCGCGCCGGCCCCTCGACGCCGAGGCACGCCCCGAGCTGCTGGTCCGCACGTTCGAGGAGCTCGGCACCACGTTCGTGAAGCTGGGCCAGCTGATCTCCACCCGCCCGGACCTGTTCCCGGAGTCCTACTGCACCGCGTTCGCCCGGCTCACCGACCGCGCCACGCCCGTGCCGTACGCGGCGATCGCCCGCACCGTGGAGGAGGACTTCGGCGCCCCCGTGGACGAGCTGTTCGCGGAGTTCGACCGGACCCCGCTGGCCACGGCCTCCGTGGGCCAGGTCCACGGGGCCGTCCTCCACGACGGGCGCGACGTCGTCGTGAAGGTCCGCAAGCCCGGCGTGGTGGAGGCGGTGACCGCGGACCTGGAGATCCTGCGGACCCTCACGGGGCGGCTGGTCCGGGCCTCCCGGACGCTGTCGGACATGGACGTCGCCGGGATGGTGGACCAGTTCGACCGGTCCCTGCGGGCAGAGCTGGACTTCGTGGTGGAGGCCCGCGCGTGCGAGGAGATCGCGGCCGGGTTCACGGGCACCCCCGGCGTGCGGTTCCCCTGGATCGCCTGGGAGCTGACCAGCGCGCGCGTGCTCACCATGGAGCGCATGGCCGGGATGCGCGTGGACGACCTCCCCGTCCTGGAGGCCGCGGGCATCGACCGGGAGGAGCTCGCCTACCGGGCCGCGGACGTGCTGATGCGCATGGTGTTCCAGCACGGGGTGTTCCACGCCGACCCGCACGCCGGCAACGTGTTCATCGAGCCGGACGGGACCATCGGCTTCATCGACTTCGGCTCCGTCGGGCGGATCGGCCCCGGCGTGCGGGAGCGGATCTCCGGGCTGGCGATGGCGCTGGCCCGGCAGGACGTGGACGGGCTGGTGCGCGCCCTGCTGGAGATCGCCCCGCCCCGCGGGCCCGTGGACCGGCGTCGGCTGCGATCCGAGGTCGGGCGCATCGTGGCCCGGGTGGACGGCCGGGACCTGCAGGACATCAAGGTGCCGCAGCTGGTCTCCGAGGTCTTCGCGATCGTCCGCCGGCACCGGCTGTCCCTGCCCCCGGAGCTCGTGCAGGTGTTCCGCATGGTCCTGATCGTGGACGGGCTCGGCCGTCGCCTGGACCCCGGCTTCGACTACACCCGCGTGCTGGACCCCTTCGTGCGGCGCATGGTCATGGACCAGCTGGACCCGCGGCGCCTGGCCCGCCGGCTCCGCCGGGCCACCATCACCACCGCGGACATCGGCCTCGAGCTCCCGCAGTACCTGCGCACGCTCATGGAGCGCATCGAGGACGGCGGCATCGACGTGAACGTGCGCACCAGCGAACTCGAGCCGCTCGTGGCCCGCGTGGAGCGGACGGGCGACCGGGTGGTCGCCGCGCTCGTGGTGGCGGCCATGATCACCGGCGGCACCAACGTGCTGGTGGCCTACAAGGACCGGCTCGGCCCGTTCGCCGGACCGCTGGTGGCCGCCGGCGGCGCCGCCCTGACCTCGGGCAGTGCCTACCTCGCGTGGATCAGCCGTCCCCGCCGGGCGCCGCGCCGCTAGGCCGGCCGCGGCCGGACCGACCGGGCGCCCCAGCCGACGAGGATCTGCTGGACCTCGCGGTGGGTGGACCGGTCGGGGAGGTCACGGGCGTCCCCGGCCTCGCGCCAGCGCGCACCCTCGCTGGTGGAGACCTCCAGCATGATGTCCTCCGCCTCGGCGCCGCGGACCACGAACGATCCGGGGAAGCGGACGCCGGCGCGGCCCAGGGTCAGCTGCCGCGCCGGGACGGACCAGCCGGGCGCGGCCGACGGGGAGTCGGGGGTGAACGTGACCATGCCGTCCGCGATCTCCAGCACGCCCCAGGTGCCTGGACGGAGCGCCCCGTGCGCGGGGGCCCGACGGGGGAACCACCGGCCGACGCCCGTCGCCAGGGCGGCGTCCTCGCACCAGGGGAGGGGCCCCGGCCCGGGGCGCGCACCGCAGCCGTAGAGTGGATCCCTGTGACCCGTGACACCCCTTCCGCCGACCGTCCCCCGCTCAGCGCCGACGCGCTCCGGCCGATCGCCGCCGCCCTGGACCGCTGGCTGGCGACCCAGACCGAGGTCCGCCGGGTTCCCGGCGTCCAGGCCGCGGTCAGACTCGGGGACGAGCTGATCCTGTCCACCGCGCACGGCGTGGCCGACGAGTCCACGGGCGAGCGGCTCACCACGCGCCACCTGTTCCGTGTGGCCAGCCACTCCAAGACGTTCACCGCCGTCGCCGTGCTCCGCCAGGTGGAGCTGGGCACCCTACGCCTGGACGACACCGTGGGCGCCCTGCTGCCCGGGTACGCCGACACGCCGCTGGCCGGGGTCACCCTGCGCGAGCTGCTCAGCCACACCGCCGGCGCGGTCCGGGACGGCGCCGACGCCGACCACTGGATCCTCGACCGCCCCTTCCCGGACGCCGCCGCCCTCCAGGCCCTGGTCCGGGACCACGGCACGGCCTACGCCCCGCAGGAGCACTTCAAGTACTCGAACATCGGCTACGGCATGCTCGGCGCGGTGCTCGAGCACGTCACCGGCCGCCCCTACGCCGAGCACGTCCGCGCCTCCGTCCTGGACCCGCTGGGCCTGACGGACACCCACGCGGACCTCACCGACGACGTCGCCGCCCGCGCCGCGACCGGCCACACCCGGGCCGGGGGCCGGGCCCGCGCCCGCGTCACGGTGGAGCAGACCACCACCGGGGCGCTCGCGGCCGCCACGGGGTTCGTCTCCCGCGCCGAGGAGCTCAGCGCGTTCTACGCCTCCCTGGCACTCGGGGCCCGCGGCGTGCTCTCCGACCGCAGCCTCCGGCTGATGCACCGTGCCGAGGCCACGTTCCGCCGGGGCGGCGGGACGGGCACCTATGGGCTGGGGCTCCTCGGCCAGGAGGTCGGCGGACGCCGCCTCCTGGGCCACTCCGGCGGCTTCCCCGGGCAGATCACCCGGACGCTGTTCGACCCCGCCACCGGCCTGGCCGTCAGCGTGCTCACCACTGCCGTGGACGGCCCCGCGGAGGCGCTCGCGGTCGGCGTCGTCCAGCTGATCGACCTGCTCACCGCACCCGCCGCCGACTGGCAGGCCCTGCCCGGCGGCGTCACGGCCGCCGACCTGGACCGCCTCGCCGGACGTTACGTCTCCCTGTGGGGCGCCACGGACGTCCTGCGCGGAGGCACCGCGGAGCGGCCGCGGCTGGTGCTCCTGGACCCCGCCGCGCCCGCTCCCGCCGACGCCGCGGAGGAGCTCCGCGCCCTGGACGCCACCACGCTGCGGGTCGAGGACGCCGACGGCTTCGGTGCCTGCGGGGAGCCCATCCCGTTCGACCTCGACGCCGCCGGCCGGGTCACCCGGATGCGCGTCACCGGGGTGAGCGCGTGGCCGGAGGAGGCGTACCGGGCCCGCCGCGGCGACGCGTGGCGGCACGCGGACGGCGTCGACGGGGCGGAGGCCGAGCCCGACGCGCACGAGGAGGCGGCGCCCGTCCTCGTGCAGGCGGCGGCGTTCGCGGATCTCGACCCGGCCACGGCCTACCGGCTGTGGGCGCTCCGCCAGGCGGTCTTCGTGGTGGAGCAGGACTGCCCCTACCAGGACATGGACGGGCGGGACATGGAGCCGGCGACCGTCCACCTGTGGGTGTGCGACGAGGAGGACGCCCCGATCGGCACCGTGCGCCTGCTCGACGACGGGGACCACGCGCGGATCGGCCGCGTGGTGGTGGACCGTGCCCACCGAGGACGCGGGGTGGCGGCGGCCCTCATGGAGGCCGCCCTCGAGCAGGTGGGGGAGCGGGCCTGCGTGCTGGACGCGCAGGCCCACCTCGAGCACTGGTACGGCCGCTTCGGGTTCGCGGCGGACGGCCCGGAGTTCCTCGAGGACGGGATCCCGCACGTGCCCATGCGCCGCCCGGAGGCGGGACGGCGCACGCCGTGAGCGCCCCCGCCGCCCCCGACCTGACCGGCGCGCTCGTCCTGGTCACCGGCGCCAGCTCCGGGATCGGATCCGCCCTGGCGCGCGGCCTGGCCGCGGCCGGGGCGGACCTGGTGCTGGTCGCCCGCCGCGCGGACCGGCTCGCCGCGCTCGCGGACGAGCTGCGCGCCGCCCACCGCACCGAGGTCACCGTCCTGCCCCGCGACCTCGCCGCGCCCGACGCCGGCCCCGCCCTCCGCGCCGAGCTCTCCTCCCGCGGCCTGCGCGTCACGGGGCTGGTGAACAACGCCGGGTTCGGCGGCGGCCTGCCCTTCGGCCGGGAGGACCCGGCCCGGCTGGAGGCGATGCCCGCGGAGGAGGAGCGGGGCCGCGAGCGCGTGCTGTGCGTGTCCCCCTCCAGCACGGGCACGGAGTTCTTCGACGTCGCCGGCACGCCGGGCGCCGGCGGAGGTGGTCCCGCACGACCGCGCCGTCACCGTGGCCGCCCGCCTGCTGCCGCGGACGGTCCTCCGGGGCATGGGGGCGGTGCACCGCCGGGAAGCGGCCCGGCGGTGAGGCTCAGTCCATCCGGGGCCGGCGGCGGGACTGCTTGACCTCCGACCGGCGCGCCTTCGCCTGCAGCCGGCGCCGCTGCGAGCCGCGCGTGGGCTTCGTGGCCCTTCTGGGCGTCTCCGGCACGAGCCCCTCGCGCAGCAGCGCGGCCAGGCGCTCGCGCGCCGCCGTCCGGTTGCGGCGCTGGGCGCGGTGCTCCGCGGCGTCCACTGTCAGCACCGTCCCCGCCAGCCGCGGGGCCAGCTCCTCGAGCAGCCGGATGCGCTGCGCGTCGGTGAGCGCCGTCGTCGCGGCCAGGTCCAGGCTCAGCTGCACGCGCGAGTCCGCCGTGTTGACCCCCTGACCGCCCGGGCCGGAGCCGTGGGAGAACCTCTCTGAGAGCTCCGCCGCCGGGATCCGCAGGCCGCGGGGCACGCCCGGGCCCGGCGGCACGCGCAGGTCGTCCACGGCGGCCTCCTCCCCGGCGACTCAGACGGCGAAGCGCCAGCCGTCCACCAGGCCACGCGCGTAGGCGGCCTGGCCGACGTGCACGGCGGCGTCGTCGATCATGCTGACGATCCGCACGCCGCGCGTGACCGGCTCGCCCTCGTAGGTGTCCACGATCTCGCCCAGGTCCTCGGTGGTCAGCGATGACGTCCACGTCACCAGCGCGTCCACGCACGCCTCCAGATGCTCGCCGAGCGCCGGGACGTCCGTCACCCGCAGGGCGGAGACGTCCTCCGCGGTGTCGCCGAGCCCGAAGTCCTGCGCGTCCCGCTCGACCCCCAGCCGCCGCGCCCAGCCGCCCGCCTCCCAGACGGTCGTGCCGCCCCTGAGGGCGACCGTCTGCACGTCCATCTGCCGGGCGGCATGCCACAGCAGCCACGCGATGGAGTTGCCTGCGCCGCCCGGGCGCGTGTGGGCGGCCTCCGCGGAGAGCCCGTCCAGGACGGGGGCGGCGAGGTCGAGGGCACGGTGGGCGGCGTCGGCGATGAGGTCCTGGGGCTGCATGGGAACGTGCGGGATCCCGTCCTCGAGGAACTCCGGGCCGTCCGCCGCGAACCCGAAGCGGCCGTACCAGTGCTCGAGGTG
>NZ_JAKRNH010000179.1:0-2076 GCF_022346985.1 Micrococcus sp. ACRRV | reverse complement strand
GCGTTAGCGTGGGACATGAAGGCCTTCTGTTCGCGTGAGCGGTTTCTTGACAACTCCACTCTCGCAACAGGAGGCCTTCGCCTGTCAGCTGCTCACGCAACAACGTCCCTGGACATCACATCTAGGCAGTGAGGCTGCGCACCGCGTCCACGCCGATCACCAGGGCGAGCACCAAGTAGACGGCCGCGGCGATGTAGTTGAAGACCATCTGCGCGCCGGGGCGCTCGGTGAAGCGGCCGCTCAGGGCGCTGGCGGCCACTCCGATCACACCGTAGAGGAGGACTTCGGTGGAGACGTTCACTGCGCCGAGCATGAGCAGCTGGGCGGTGGTGTTCGAGGCCTCGCCTATGAATCGGGGCAGAACGGCCAAGAAGAACAGGATCAGCTTCGGGTTGGTCAGGCTCGCCAGCAGACCTCGTACATACCAGCGCCGAGACGGCGCCTCGGTGGGGGTGGCGGCGGTGGCTCGCGCGTGACGGGCCGTGCTGAGAGCCAGCCAGAGCAGGTAGGCGCAGCCGATCAGCTTCACGAACGCCAACGCACTTGGGTAGGCGGTGGCCAGGGCTCCGAGACCGAGGGCGACGGCGCCGGCGTAGACGGCCATGCCGGTGCCGATGCCCAGGATCGCTAGGATCGCGGCGGCGCGGCCGCCCTGGAGTCCGACAGCGAGCATGTAGGTCATGTCCGGACCGGGAGGTGCCAGGAACACGAGGATGACCCCGATGAAGGCGGGTAGGACCGTGAGGTCGAGCATGAGTGAGCGGCGCTTTCTGGTCGCGGGAGGGCTCGAGCCAGGCCAGCCTAGCCGGGGCCATCGTGACTCCACGGTGGCCCGAATCCGTCACCTCCGCCGGCGGGCCGCGGACCGACGCGGTGGGGCGATCACGAATGTCGAGCTGCAGCGAAGATTGCACGACCGTGTCATCCCGCAAGCTCCATCACGGCGTCGGTTAGTCCCCCACTCGCACGGACTCGTCTCACCGGGCAGGCGAAGGCATTCCACGTCTTAAGTCGAACTGCGTATCTGCCGCTTCCAAGATCTGTGCCCACTCCCCGTGCGTTGGGTGGTGACCCATCCCGGCGACCTCGAACAGTGCGCTTGCCGGGGCGGCGTCGGCGAGTCTGCGCCCCTGATCAGGTGGCGTCATGGTGTCTTCTGTTCCGACCACGACCAGCAGCGGATGGCTCAGCCGATCCGCGTGATTCAGCGGGGAAGAGTCCTGCCACTGCCGCGACTGCAGGGTCTTTTCCAGATACCGACGGGCCCCGCCGAAAGCCGTGTCCCGCGCGAAGGAGCGCAGTTCAGCTGGGGCGTTGACCAGCACTACGCCGTCGAGGGCCCCGGCAGGCTGATCCGCCGCGGCCAGGGCTGCCATCAGCCCTCCCATGGAGAACCCCACCAGTACGATGCCTGCCACGTCCGGCTGCCTGCGGATCCAGGCCAGGACTCGTGAGATGTCGAGGGAGGCGCTGAGCCCGTAGTCGTCGACGCCGGTGGAACCGTGCCAGCCGCGCAGGGAGATGCTCACCGCGTGCCGTCCACGCTCGAGCACCTGGTGTGCGACCGGGGCCATGGTCGAAGCGTCCTCACCCCACCCGTGCAGCAACAGGATTGCTGGCGCCTGCCGGTCACGCCACCAGGCGTACCCGCCCAGCTGCACGTCCTCGAACTCCAGCAGCACCGGGACCGCGCCGGGAAGACGGGGCAACAGCGTGGCGCCGATTGGGTGAGGGGTCAGCGGGCTCTCCATGAACCCATGGCAGTCCCGTGGTGCGCGCACGTCAAGATCCCCAGTGGAGTGCTCGGGTGGTGACCCGCGAACCTGGCACTCGTGTTGGCGGATCTCTTGACGAACCAGGCTTCCCCGCCACAGTCGACACACCGAAAGCCGTTGCCCTGTGAGCGATGAAGCGCCCTGACGTCGTCGTCGGCATGCTGGAAGTCGACCGCGTTCGGTCAAGTCCCTGGAAGTGGTGTAACCGTCTTCGAGGCATGAGAATCAGGCCAGGGCCGGCATCACCTCCGTGCCCATCACGGTGCCCGGTTCTTGCGTGAGGGGCTCGCGGCAGCGGGCC
>NZ_JAKRNH010000178.1:0-2143 GCF_022346985.1 Micrococcus sp. ACRRV | reverse complement strand
GCCCCGGACCGCCGCCCCGCCGACGCCGCCGCCCGCGCCCGGGTGGGCCGACTGCTGGTCGCGCAGTCGGCCGCGCTGCTGGCCATGCTCGGGGCGTTCACCCTGGTCCTGCCGTTCAAGGTGCTGACCCTGGCGGCCGCGCTCGCGGCCCTGGTGCTGGGGGTGCTGGTGTTCACGGCCTCCCGCCGGACCGCGCAGTCGCTCGTGCCGCGCGCCGCGGCCGGCGCGGGGATGGCCCTGGCCCTCATGGGCCTGACCGTGGGCGTCTTCCCGCTGCTCCTGTGGAACGAGACCGCCGGCTTCGAGCGGTGCACCGCCTCGGCCGTGACGGTGCGCGCCCAGCAGACGTGCGCGGACGACTTCACCGCGACGGTGGAGCGGCGCACGGGCGTCGCCCAGCTGGGCGGCTGACCCGCCCCACGCCGAGAGCCTCAGTCCCGCGCACGGCGCGGTGCCGGACGCGGGACACGCGGCACACGCGGAGCCCCGGCCCGCCGCGGGGCCGGACGCGCGGCGGCGGGAGGCTCCTCGGACGGGGTCTCCTGAGCGGGGGTCTCCCGGCCCGGGATCTCCTCCCGCGCCGCGGCGGGCGCCGCGACCTCGGGCTCGTCGGCCTCCGCGTCCGCGACGCCGCGCGGCAGGCGCCGGGGCGGGAGACGGCGGGCACGGCCGGTCACGGCCCGGGGGGCGGAGCCGGGCAGCGGCAGGGAGATGCGGCGTCGCCCACGGACGGGACGGTCGACCACGGCCAGCGCCACGAGGTAGCCGAGGGCGCAGCCCAGGGCCATCCACCCCGCCACGGCCAGCGCCACCAGGGGCGCGTTCGAGCCGATCTCCCGCATCGAGCCCACGCCCAGCGTGCCGTTCGTCAGCGCCAGCGGCACGAGCACGGCGACCCCGGAGACGAGCCCGAGCAGCAGGGCGAGGGCCAGCGTGGACAGCGTGAGGGAGGCCCAGCGGGCGGTGATCCGCGAGTCGATCCAGTCGTCCAGGTGGTTCTCGCCCTCCCGCAGCAGCCACCAGCCGGCCACGGCCCCGGCGAGCACCGGCACCAGCAGGAACGCCGGATGCCACGGCGCCCACGGGGCGGGCAGCGCCTCCAGCAGTGGCAGGGCGGGCACGGGGGCCGGCGTCGTCCCGAACACGGAGTAGTGGCCGTCCGCGCCGACCGCGAATCCGGGCCCGGCCGTCCACGCGACGGCCCACGCGGTGAACGTGGGCAGCCAGCCGATCTCCAGCAGGGCCAGCATCAGGCCGCCCACGGGCCCGGCGCCCACCATCTGCTGGACCTCGATGATCCGCGGCCAGCGCACGAGCACCGCGACGGTCACCAGCAGCGCGTGCAGCCCCGCGAGCGCGGCCAGGCCCACGCCGGCCCCGCGCAGCACGGACCACGCGTAGGTCCCGGCCCAGCGCTCGTACTGCGAACGACGGGCGATGCGCTCGGTGAGGTCCAGGCCGATGAGGTGCGCCCAGGTGCCCGCCTCGCGCCGCGCCCCGGCCACGGCGGAGGTCGTGAACAGCAGGCACGGCAGGAGGACGGAGGGCAGGGGGTGCACGGTGATCCGGCCCTCCCCCGGCAGGAGCGCGCAGGCCAGCGCCACGACGGCGTAGGCGGCCACCGCGCCGGCCAGCGCCTGCCACGCCTGCTCCCGGTACGACGCGCGGGCCAGCCTCCGCCCGGCCCGCCAGGAGAGCCAGACGGGCAGGGCGGTGAGGGCCCACGGGACCAGCCAGACCGTGCCGGTGACGGTGGGGGTGTCCGCCTGCGCGACGACGGTGGTCACGGCGAGGGGCACGGCGTGCAGGCCGAGCCACAGGGCACCCCCGGTCTGGAGGACGTCCTCGATGCGCGTGGAGGAGAACCCGCCCGTGATCCACACCGCCAGGGTGGGGACGAGGACCAGCGCCAGGCTGGTGAGCGCCGTGACGAGCGCCTCGACCACGCCTTGGAGCCACAGGGGCAGGGGCACGGGACGCAGCAGGCTGGGGACGCGGGGACTCACCGGCCCATCATCCCATCCGCCCCGGACGTCGTGCCGCCGCCCGACCCGGGGGCGACGTCCCGCCCCGCCCGCCGGCGTCTTCGGATGTTCCCCCGCCTGCCACCGCGGGGACCCCCTGAGGCCGGCGGGCGGGGCGG
>NZ_JAKRNH010000177.1:0-2216 GCF_022346985.1 Micrococcus sp. ACRRV | reverse complement strand
ATCAGCAGCCGCGCCATGGCGCCCCCTCGGCGTGGGGCCGGGCCGCCGCGCCCCGCTGACACACGCGGGCCCGCGCCGCCCGCCCCGGCCCTGCCGGACGTCCGCCGGACCACCCTGACCGGTCGCATCCCGGTCTCGAACGTCCAGCCGACGGTGGAGGAGGGCCGCTTCCCCGCGAAGGCGATCGTGGGGGAGGACGTCCCCGTCCGCGCGAACGTGTACCGCGAGGGGCACGACGCCGTCCGCGCCACCGTCCGCCTGCTGGGCCCGGACGGTGCCGAGGTGCAGCGGGTGCACATGCGCCCCGGGCGTCCGGGACTGGACGAGGCGGTGGCCACGCTGCGGCCCTCCGAGCCGGGCGTGCACCACTTCGTGGTGGAGGGCTGGGACGACCCCGTGGGCACATGGCGCCACAACGCGTCGGTGAAGCTGGCGGCCGGGGTCGACGTCGAGCTGATGCTGGACGAGGGGGCGGCGCTGTTCCGCGCGGCAGCGCAGGACCCCGAGCGCGGCGCGGCCGACCGCGCGGTGTTCGAGGAGGCCGTCCGCGGCCTCGAGGACGCCTCGCTGGCGCCCGTGCAGCGGTTCGCCGTGACGCAGTCGGCGGAGGTCTCCGCCGTGCTGGACGCCCGCCCGGTCCGCCGTTGGGTGACCAGCTCGGAGCTGTACCCGCTGGACGTGCAGCGTCCGCTGGCCGGCCGGGGCGCCTGGTACGAGTTTTTCCCGCGCTCGGAGGGCGCCCGGTACGACGAGGCCGCCGGCCTGTGGCACTCGGGCACCTTCCGTACCGCGGCGGAGCGCCTGCCGGCGGTCGCCGCGATGGGCTTCCAGGTCGTGTACCTGCCCCCGATCCACCCGATCGGCGTCGCGCACCGCAAGGGCCCGAACAACACGCTGACCGCCGGCCCGCAGGACCCGGGCTCGCCCTGGGCCATCGGCGGTGAGGCCGGCGGGCATGACGCGATCCATCCCGGCCTGGGCACCTTCGAGGACTTCGACGCCTTCCAGGAGCGCGTGCGCGAGCTCGGCATGGAGCTGGCCCTGGACCTGGCCCTGCAGTGCTCCCCGGACCACCCGTGGGTCACGGAGCACCCGGAGTGGTTCACGCACCGCGTGGACGGGTCCATCGCCTACGCGGAGAACCCGCCCAAGAAGTACCAGGACATCTACCCGCTGAACTTCGACGACGACGCCGATGGCCTCGCCAGGGCGGTGCTCGACGTGGTCCTGGGCTGGGTGCGACGTGGCGTGCACATCTTCCGCGTGGACAACCCGCACACCAAGCCCCTGTGGTTCTGGGAGTGGCTGATCCGCGAGGTGCGTGCGGTGGAGCCTGAGGTCGTGTTCCTGGCGGAGGCGTTCACGCGCCCGGCCATGATGCACGGGCTCGGCCGGGTCGGCTTCCAGCAGTCCTACGGCTACTTCACCTGGCGGAACACCCGGGAGGAGCTGGAGGAGTACCTGGAGGAGATCACCGCGGAGACGGCGGGCTTCTATCGCCCGAACTTCTTCGTGAACACCCCGGACATCCTCACCGACTACCTGCAGCACGGCGGGCCGGGTGCGTTCAAGGCGCGCGCGGTGATCGCGGCGACCTCGAACCCGCTCTACGGCGTCTACGCGGGCTTCGAGCTGTTCGAGCACGTGGCCCGGCCGGGCGCGGAGGAGTACATCGACAACGAGAAGTACGAGTTCCGCCCGCGCGACTGGGCCGGCGAGGAGGCTGCGGGCCGCTCCCTCGCCCCGTACCTGACCCGACTGAACCGGATCCGTGCGGAGCACCCGGCCCTGCAGGACCTGCAGAACCTCACGCTCCACTCCGCCACGGACCCCGAGCTCCTGGTCTTCTCCAAGACCCGCTCGGCGCTGCCCGAGGGCGACCACCGCGACGCCGCGGCTGTCACCGACGCCGGGTCGGCCGAGGACACGGTGGTCGTCGTCGTCGCGTGCGATCCGCATCGCGTGGCCGAGGCGACCCTCCGACTGGACGCCGAGGCGTTGCGCGTGCGCCCCGAGGACCGTGACGAGGAGGGCCGCTTCGAGGTGGAGGAGCTGCTCACCGGCGCCCGCTGGCGCTGGGACGAGCAGCCCTACGTCCGCCTCGACCCGGCCGTCGAGCCCGCCCACGTCCTGCGCGTCGTGCGCCGCGGCTGAGCCGCCGCACGCACCCCTCCCTGAGACCCGAACAGGAACCCCCGATGTCCTCCCCCACCCTG
>NZ_JAKRNH010000176.1:0-2243 GCF_022346985.1 Micrococcus sp. ACRRV | reverse complement strand
GAGACTGTGCCATCCCCGCCCACGCCGCCCGACACCGTTCCGAGGAGGACCCCCGATGACGCCGACCGTCGACCTCGCCCTCCTCGCGGTGATGGGCGTGCTCTTCGCCACGGGGATCTACCTGCTGCTCGAGCGCAGCCTCACCCGGATCCTGGTCGGCGTCATGCTGATCAACAATGCGGCCGTGGTGCTGCTGTTCCTCACCTCGGGCGGCGCGGGCCTGGCGCCGCTCTACGACGCGGACACCGCGCCCGAGGACTACGCGGACATGCTCCCGCAGGCCCTGATCCTCACGGCCATCGTGATCGGCTTCGCCACCACGGCGTTCCTCACCGCCATGATCTACCGCTCGTGGCAGCTGCGCCGCGAGGACGACGTCGCCACGGACGTCGAGGACGTCAAGATCGCCGCGCAGTCGGGCTGGGACGCCGAGGACGACTCCGTGCTGACCGAGGAGGACTCGGAGTTCATGGACGACGCGTCCGACCCGAACGCCGAGTACGAGTTCGCCACCGCGGCGGCCCCGCGGGCGAGGGCCGTGCGGCCCGGTCGTGCGACCGTCCAGGGCGGGGGTGGGCGCCCGTGATGCTCGGCTCCACGCCCCTGACGGACCTCGCGCCGCTGGCGGTCATGCTCCCCGTGCTCGGGGCGGCGATCACGTTCGCCCTCGTCGGCCGCGCCCGCGCGCAGGTCGTGGTCACCGTCAGCGCCCTGACCCTGACCCTCGTGCTCGACTGCCTGCTGCTCGCCGACGTCTGGACGGGCGGCGTCGCCGTCGTAGAGCTGGCCGCCTGGCCCGCGCCGGTGGGCATCACCATGGTGGTGGACCGCCTGTCCGCGCTGCTGCTGGTGGTGTCCTCCCTGATCACCCTGGCGGTGCTCCTCTACGCCTCCGCCCAGGGGTTGATCAACAAGGACGAGGGCGGGCCGGTGAGCATCTTCCACCCCACGTTCCTGGTGCTCGTCGCGGGCGTGTCCAACGCCTTCCTCGCGGGCGACCTGTTCAACCTCTACGTCGGCTTCGAGATCCTCCTGACCGCCTCCTACGTGCTGCTCACCCTCGGCGGGACGGAGGCCCGCATCCGGGCGGGCATCACCTACGTGGTGGTGTCCGTGATCTCCTCCGTCCTCTTCCTGATCGCGATCGCGATGATCTACGCGGCCACCGGCACCGTCAACATGGCGGATCTGGCCGTGAAGCTGGGCGAGCTGCCGCACGACCTGCAGCTGGTGCTGCACGTGATGCTGCTGGCGGGCTTCGGCATCAAGGCCGCGGTGTTCCCGCTGTCCTTCTGGCTGCCCGACTCCTACCCGACGGCGCCGGCGCCCGTGACGGCCGTGTTCGCCGGCCTGCTCACCAAGGTGGGCGTCTACGCCATGATCCGCACGGAGACCCTGCTGTTCCCGGCCGAGCACGTGAACGGCCTCCTGATGGGGGTGGCGGCGCTGACCATGCTCGTGGGGATCCTGGGCGCCCTGGCGCAGAGCGGCCTGAAGCGCATCCTCTCCTTCATCCTGGTGTCCCACATCGGCTACATGGTCTTCGGCCTGGCCCTGGCCACGCAGGTGGGGCTCGCCGCCACGGTGTACTACGTGGGCCACCACATCACCGTGCAGACCGCGCTGTTCCTGGTGACCGGCCTCATCGAGCAGCGGGCCGGCACGGCGAGCATCGACCGCCTGGGTTCGCTGGCGAAGGTCTCCCCGCTGCTGGGCGTGCTCTTCCTGGTGCCGGCCCTGAACCTGGGCGGCATCCCCCCGTTCTCCGGCTTCCTGGGCAAGGTCGGGCTGATCCGCGGCGGCGTCGAGGACGGCGGCGTGCTGGCCTGGGTCCTCGTCGGCGTGTCCCTGCTGGTCTCCCTGCTCACCCTGCTGGTCCTGGTCCGGGCCTACACCCGCGCGTTCTGGCGCAAGGTGGAGGACGTGGAGCACCCGACGCCGCAGCTCGTCGCCGCCTACGAGCGCGTCACCCGGCGCGGCCTGCGCCCCAAGCCCCTCTCCCGCGGCCTGGTGCTGCCGACCGCCGGCCTGGTGGCCATGACGCTGGCCTTCACCGTGTTCGCCGGGCCGCTGTACGACCTGGCGGACCGCGCCGCCGTCGACATGCTGGAGCGCAGCCCCTACATCTCCGCGGTCCTGGGTCCGGAGGCCGCGGACCGCGCCGCCGTGACCCTGAGCCACGACCCGTCGGAGGTGCACGATGCCGGCCGCTGAGACCACCAGCCCCGCCTCCGACCCCACGC
>NZ_JAKRNH010000175.1:0-2516 GCF_022346985.1 Micrococcus sp. ACRRV | reverse complement strand
GACCCGGGGACCCGGGCCGGGGCTATCGTCGGGGGATGGACGTGCGGATCGGGACCTCCGGCTGGACCTACAAGCATTGGCGCGGGACCTTCTACCCGCAGGGGCAGCGGATCGCCGATCAGCTCGACCACTACACGGAGCGCTTCCGGACGGTCGAGCTCAACGGCTCCCACTACCGCTGGCCGGCGGACAGCACCGTCGAGGCATGGCGCGAGCGCCTGCCCGCCGGCTTCGAGATGGCCGTCAAGGCCTCCCGCTACCTCACCCACTACCGCAAGCTCAACGAGCCGCAGGACTGGGTGGAGCGCATCGTGCACACCCTGGACCTGCTCGGTGACCACGCCGGGCCGCTGCTGCTGCAGCTGCCGGCCAACCTGCACCGCGACGACGACCGACTCGCCGGGTTCCTCGGCCTGCTGCCCGAGCGGGTGCGCGTGGCGGTGGAGGTCCAGCACGAGTCCTGGCTGGACGAGGACGTGTTCGACCTCCTCGACCGGCACGGGGCGGGGTTCGTGGTCTCGGTGATCGCCGGGCGGGAGCCGGTGCTGCGCGCGACCGGCCGCCTCGCCTACGTGCGCTTCCACAACGCGGACCCGGACTGGCGCTACGGCGGCTCGTTCTCCGACGCCGAGCTCGCCCCCTGGGTGGGGCGGCTGCGGGTGCTGACCGGCGCGGACAACGGCGGCCCGGCCGGGGACGCGGCGGGCGCGCGGCCCGCCTACGTCTACTTCAACAACGACAACCACGGCCACGCCGGGTTCAACGCGCTGACACTGCGCAGGATGGCGGAGACCGGAGCCTGACACGTGCCGAGCGCATGCCTAGCGTGAGGAGGAAGCGGTGGCTGAGCGCCGCCGTCGTCCCCCGAGAGCACAGGAAGGCAGACGCACATGACCCTCATGCAGATCCCCACGGACCACGGCACGATCGGGCTGAACGTGGAGGAGGCCGGCCACGGGCGTCCCGTCGTCCTCATCCACGGCTGGCCGATGACCCTCGACTCCTGGAAGGACCAGGTCGCAGCCCTGTCCCCGCACTACCGCGTGATCACCTACGACCGGCGCGGCTTCGGCGCCTCGGAGAAGCCCGCCGGCGGCTACGACTACGACACGATGACCGCCGACCTGCACGGTCTGCTCACCGAGCTCGACCTGCGTGACGTGACGCTCGTGGGCTTCTCGATGGGCGGCGGCGAGGTGGCGCGCCACATGTCCCGGTTCGGCGCTGACCGGATCCACTCGGTGGTGTTCGCCGGCGCGGTGCCCCCGTACCTGCTGAAGACCGAGGACAACCCCGACGGCCCGCTGACCGAGAAGCAGGCCGCCGAGATGCGGGCGGGCCTCGAGAAGGACCGCGAGGCGTTCTTCGACGACTTCACGACGACGTTCTTCTCCACCCCCAAGCTGGCCGGTCTGACCAGCAGCCTCAAGGTCACCGAGGAGCAGCGCCAGGAGGCCATCCGGATGGCGCTGCAGTCCGACCAGACGGCGGCGCTGGCCTGCATGGACGCGTTCGGAGCCACCGACTTCCGCCGCGACCTGCCGGCGGTGACCGTGCCGACCCTGGTCCTGCACGGCGACGCCGACCAGATCGTGCCGTTCAAGGGCTCCGGCAAGCGGACGCACAAGGCGATCGACGGCAGCCGCGTCGAACTGGTCAAGGACGCCCCACACGGATTCAGCATCAGCCACTCCGAGGAGTTCAACCGGATCCTGCTGGAGTTCCTGGCGGAGTGAGGGCGCGGGCGGGCGCATCCGAGTGCGGGACGCGACACGGCGCTCGTGGGGGTGGTGCATGCCGCCCCCGCGGCGCCGACGCCGACCTGTCAGGTTCGATCCGACGACGCGGTGATCACCCGGAGGGTGGGATCAGGCCGCCCGGCTGGCAGAACCGCGCGTCAGCACGTGGAGGATGAAGCCGCTGAGCGCGGCTGCCCCCAGATGGAGGCCCACGGCCCGGAACGGGTCGATTCCGGACGGCAGGTGGGTGAGCAGGAGGCCGCGCACGGCCACTCCACTCACCAGGGTGAGCTCACTGAGCCAGATGATCCCGATGACCGTCATCGACGAAGCTCCCTCCACGGCGACGCGCACCTACCGAAGCCGAGCAGATCCCAGACCTGCTCCACCACGAACGGCCAGGCTACGGGAAGGCACACTTTCTCCTGCGCCTCCAACGTCGCCGACGGCGTCGTGCCCCGGTCCCGTCCGACGTCAGGCAGGCGGCCCGATCCAGCTGGCACTTGATCGCGCACCAGTCCGGTCATCCTCCAGGCACGAAGAAGCCCCCACACCGACATGGTCGGTGCAGGGGCCTCTGCTCGGCTCCCCCGGTTGGATTCGAACCAACAACCCGGCCACACCATTCATCTCCGGACTCGTTCAGGACGCCACTACCTAGATGTACTGTCCGGGGACGTTGATCAATCGTGAGAAGGGCGGCTGGTTCCCGCAGGCGCTGTGGGGGCGATGCTGGTTGTAGTGGTGGAGCCAGTCGGGGAGGGCGTCTCGGCGTTC
>NZ_JAKRNH010000174.1:0-2533 GCF_022346985.1 Micrococcus sp. ACRRV | reverse complement strand
ATGCGCCAGACCCTGAAAGTCATGCTCGGCTACTCACCAGCACCGCCCGGAAAACCCCGAACCGCGCCTCAGCACGAGAAAGAACTCTACCCCTACCAGAGGACGAACGCCAAATCGAGGGTCGGGGTGCCGTATGGAGCGCCGACGTCGGCACGGCAGCCGCAGGATCTCGCGGATCTCGATCCGCATCCAGGCTGCTCCACGCCGGCCGGCAGCTCCCCGGATGCAGTCAGTCGGCACGGTGACCTCGGTCACCGTGCCGACTGCTCGTCCTCGACGTCTTGCCCCTCGCCAGCTCAGTCCTCGTCTGGCTGCAGCCAGAGGGTCGTCAGCGGAGGGACGTTCAGCGTGAGGTATGCCGGCTGCCCCTGCCATTGGCCGTCCTCGGCCTCGATCACCTCGAGCTGGCCGGCCTGCTCACGACGGCCGTCCCCGTGGAAGTCCGTGCTGTCCGTGTCGAGCACGACCGTCCACTCTCCCGAACTCGGCACCCCCACCCGCAACCCCTGCCTCGTGCCCCCGGAGAGGTTGGTGATGCACAGCAGGGGCGCACCCTCGACGCCCGCCCCCGGGCGACGCAGGAAGACGAGGGTGTTGCCGTCGGCGTCGCCGCCGTCCACCCAGGTGAAGCCCTGCGGGCTGTGGTCCGCGGACCACAGCGCCGGCTTGGCCCGGTACAGCGCGTTGAGCTCGCGCACCGTCAGCTGCACGCCGCGGTGGGACTCGTCCCAGGACGCCGCCCAGTCCAGGCCCCGCTCCTCCGACCACTCCGACGGCTGCCCGTACTCGCCGCCCATGAACAGCAGCTGCTTGCCCGGGTGCGCCCACATGTAGGCGAAGTACGCGCGGAGGGTCGCCAGCTTCTGCCGGTGGTCGCCCGGGATGCGCGCCAGCAGGGATCCCTTCCCGTGCACCACCTCATCGTGGGACAGCGGCAGCACGTAGTTCTCGGAGTAGGCGTAGGCCATCGAGAACGTCCACTGGTCGTGGTGCCAGCGCCGATTCACCGGGTCCTCGGACAGGTAGGCGAGGGTGTCGTGCATCCAACCCATGTTCCACTTCTTGCCGAAGCCGAGCCCGCCCGCGGACACCGGCGCGCTGACCCCGGAGAACGCCGTCGACTCCTCCGCGATCATCAGGATCCCCGGATGCACGCGGTACACCGTGGCGTTCACGTCCTGGAGGAAGGAGATCGCCTCGAGGTCGTGGTTCCCGCCCAGCGCGTTGGGCGTCCACTGGCCGTCCTCGCGCGAGTAGTCCAGGTAGAGCATCGACGCGACGGCGTCCACGCGGAGGCCGTCCACATGGAACTCGCCCAGCCAGTACAGGGCGTTCGCCACCAGGAAGTTGCGCACCTCCGTGCGCCCGAAGTTGAACACGTACGTGCCCCAGTCCGGGTGCTCGCCGCGCCGCGGGTCCGGGTGCTCGTACAGGGCCGTGCCGTCGAAGCGGCCCAGCGCCCACGCGTCCTTGGGGAAGTGCGCCGGCACCCAGTCCACGATCACGCCGATGCCCGCCTCGTGCAGGGCGTTCACCAGATGCTTGAACTCGTCCGGGGAGCCGAAGCGCGACGTCGGCGCGTAGTAGCCGGTGACCTGGTAGCCCCACGACCCGCCGAACGGGTGCTCCGCCACCGGCAGGAACTCCACGTGCGTGAAGCCCAGCCACTGCACGTACTCGACCAGCTGCTCCGCCAGGTCCACGTAGGACAGGCCCGGACGCCAGGAGCCCAGGTGGACCTCGTAGATGCTCAGCGGACGCTCGTGCGGATCCTCCGCGCGTCGGCGCTCCATCCAGTCCCGGTCCGTGAACGCGAACTCGGACTCCATCACCCGCGAGGCCGTCGCCGGCGGCACCTCGGTCCAGCGGGCCATCGGGTCCGCGTTCTGCTGCCACTGGCCGTCCGCGCCGAGGATCTCGAACTTGTAGGCGGCCCCGTGCTCCACGCCGGGCACCAGCAGCTCCCACACGCCCGAGGAGCCCAGCGAGCGCATCGCGTGCGTGCGGCCCGTCCAGCCGTTGAAGTCGCCCACCACGCGGACGGCCCGCGCGTTCGGCGCCCACACGGCGAACGACGTCCCCACGAGCGCGCCGTCGGCGGCACGGCGCACCCGCGCGCCGAGCACCTCCCACAGCCGCTCGTGGCGTCCCTCCCCGATCAGATGCAGGTCCAGCTCCCCCAGGGTCGGCAGGTGGCGATAGGCGTCGTCGTGCAGCTCCACGACGTCCTCGCCGTCCGCGCCCGGGTACACGACCTCCAGCCGGTAGTCGCCCGCGGCCACGCCCGCCTTGCGCGGCAGCGCGCCGACGCCCGCGAACACCCCGTCCGCCTCGTGGGCCAGCTCGATCCGCGCGGCGTCGCCCTCCCGGACCACGGTCACCGCGCGGGCGAACGGCCGCAGGGCACGGTAGGTCACCGCGGCGCCGTCGGGATGGGGGTGGGCCCCCAGCACCGCGTGCGGGTCGTGGTGGAGGCCCTCGGCGACCGCGGCCAGCACGGCCGGGTCGACGGACTGGGGGGACAGGGTGGGGG
>NZ_JAKRNH010000173.1:0-2552 GCF_022346985.1 Micrococcus sp. ACRRV | reverse complement strand
GTAGTGGGCGGGGGCCCAGCCGTGGCGGTGCTCGAGGAAGGGGCGGACCATGTCGGACTGCATGGGGCCGGGGCGGAAGAGGGAGATGTCGACGGTGAGGTCGTTGAACTCGCGGGGTTCGAGCTTGCCGATGAGCTCGCGCTGTCCGGGGGACTCGATCTGGAAGCAGCCGAGGGTGTGGGTGGTGCGGATCATGGCGTAGGTGGCGGGGTCGTCGAGGGGGACCTGTTCGAGGTCGATGCGCTCCCCCGTGGTGCGTTCGACCTCCTGGAGGGTGTAGGCGATGGCGGACTGCATGCGGACGCCGAGGATGTCGAGCTTGAGGAAGCCCATGGGGTCCATGTCGTGCTTGTCGAACTGGCTCATGGGGAGGCCCATGCCGGAGGGCTGGACGGGGGTGCGGTCGAGGAGGGCGGCGTCGGAGAGGATGACGCCGCAGGGGTGCATGGAGATGTGGCGGGGCAGGCGGTCGAGGCGTTCGGTGAGGTCGACGAGGAGGTCGAGCTGGTGGCGGCCGGCGGCGCGGCCGGCGTCGATGCGGGCGGCGAGGGACGAGAGCTCGGGCATGCGGTCGAGGGCGTCGCGGAAGCTGGAGGCGGAGAAGCGCCAGAGCTGCTTGGCGATGCCGTCGACCTCGTCCTCCTCCATGCCGAGGACGAGGCCGGCGTCGCGGACGGCGCCGCGGGCGCGGTAGGCGTTCTGCATGCTCATGAGGGTGGTGCGCTCGGCGCCGAAGCGGTCGACGACGGCGCGGTAGATCTCGTGGCGGCGGGCGGATTCCACGTCGATGTCGATGTCCGGGAGGGTGGAGCGGGCGTCGGAGAGGAAGCGCTCCATGATGAGGCCGTTGGCCATGGGGTCGACGTGGGAGATGCGCAGGGCGTGGTTGACGAGGGAGGAGGCGCCGGAGCCGCGGGCGGCGACGCGCACGCCCATGCCCTCGATGAGCTCGACGACGGCGGCGACGGTGAGGAAGTAGCCGGCGAAGCCGAGGCGGTCGATGATGCCGAGTTCCTGCTCGGCGCGGTCCTGGAGGTCGCGGGCGGCCTGGCTGGTGCCGGGCAGTCCGGCGCCGGTGTGGAGGTGGGGGTAGCGGGCGGCGAGGCCGGCGCGGGTGCGTTCGCGCAGGACCTGGCGGGGGTCGCCGACGGTGCCGACGACGGAGGCCTCGGGGACGCGGGGGCGGCCCCAGCCGAGGTCGGTCTCCGGGTCGAGGGCGCAGGCCTCGGCGAGGGCGCGGGTGGACTCGAGCAGGGCGGCGGGGTGCTCGTCGGCGGCGTGGGCGATCTCCGCGGCGAGGGCCTCCATGGCGGCGGTGGGCTTGAGCCAGCCCTGCCCGTTGGGCTGGAGGTCGTGGACGGCATCGAGGGCGCTGAGGGCACGGACGGCGTCGAGGACGTCGGCGGTGGCGGCGCCGTCCGGGGCGGCGTAGCGGACGGCGTTGGTGAGGATGGGGGCCACGCGGGCGGTGCGGGCGGTGCGGAGCATCTTCACGGCGTGGCCGGTGTCCAGGCGCCGCCCGGGGGCGGAGAGGTGGCTGACGACCTCGGCGCGGGTGGCACCGGCGGGCAGGGCCGCGCGCCAGCGGCGCAGGGCGGCCAGGCCGGCGGCGGTGCGACGGCGCGCGAGGTGGCGGCCGACGTCGGAGTCCGGGCCGACGAGGACGAACAGCTCGGGCGTGGGCGGGTTGCCGGGGTTCGCTCCGGTGGGGACGGGGCCGGCGGCCGCGGCGGCGACCTCGGCGACGAGGACCCAGGGGGCGCCGCCGGCCGCTCCCCCGGCGGTGCGGGCGTGGGCGGCGGAGACGAGGCGGCAGAGGGCGCGGTACCCGGTGCCGTGGCAGCCGCCGCGGGCGAGGACGACGACGCGGCCGGCGGGCTCGTCCTCGTCCCAGCGGACGGCGAGGTCCACGCCGACGATCGGGGTGATGCGGCGGGCCAGGCAGGCGCCGACGTGCTTGACCGTCCCGTACAGGCCGTCCCGGTCCGTGCAGGCCAGGAGGTCCATGTCCGCGGCGGCGGCCGCGGCGGCGAGGTCCGCGGGCCAGCTGACGCCGTGGTGGGCGCTGAACGCGGAGGCCACGTGCAGGTGCGGGAAGGCGCTCATGCGGTGCGGCTCAGGGTGCGCTCCTGGGCGGGGGCGTGGACGCGGACCAGGCGCCACCGGCCGGAGTCCAGGTGGTGGGCGAGGTCCACGGTGCGCACGGGGGCGTTGCCGGCGCGCGCCAGGCGCACCTGGAGCCGCCAGATCTCGTGGTCCACGAGGCCGGGTCCGCGGCCCTTCTCGGCGCGGGCCTCCTCGGCCCACCAGCGGCGGCGCTCGAACCAGCGCAGCGGGCGCTCGGCGAGCACGTACTCCCGTCCCTCCCAGTGCAGGCGGGCGGGTGCGCCCTGACGGTCGCGTTCCACGGCGACGGACTGCGTGAAGGTCCCCATCGTTCTCTCCCGGTGTTGCGGTCGCGGTCGACCCCGCCGACGGCGCCGACGGGGCTCGGGGTGCGGCCACCCGGGGGGAAGGGCCGGGAGGGGAAGTCGCGGGGAAGCAAGAGGACC
>NZ_JAKRNH010000172.1:0-2669 GCF_022346985.1 Micrococcus sp. ACRRV | reverse complement strand
CGCCCGCCCCACCCCCGCCGAGGCGTGGAGGACCCTCCAGGAGGGCAACCGCCGCTTCGTGGCCGGGACCCCGGGCCACCCCAACCAGGACTCGGAGCGCCGCCACGGGCTCACCGAGGGCCAGGCGCCCATCGCCGTGATCTTCGGGTGCGCCGACTCCCGCCTGGCCGCCGAGATCATCTTCGACGTGGGCCTCGGCGACGTCTTCGTGGTCCGCACCGCCGGGCACGTGGTCGACGACGCCGTGCTCGGCTCCCTCGAGTACGCGGTGGACTCCCTCGACGTGCCGCTGATCATCGTGCTCGGGCACGACTCCTGCGGCGCCGTCACGGCCACCGTCGAGTCCTACATCAGCGGCACCATGCCCGCCGGCTTCGTCCGCTCGCTCGTGGAGCGCATCACCCCGTCCGTGCTGGCCGGGCGCCGCCGCGGCCTCGAGGAGGTCGACGATTTCGTGGCCGAGCACGTGGACCAGACCTGCGACCGCCTCCTGGAGACCTCCCAGTCCGTGCGCGCCGCGGTCGAGGCCGGACGGACCGCCGTCGTGGGCCTGACCTACTCGCTGGCGGAGGGCACCGCCTCCCCCGGCCGTGTGCACGGCCGCATCGAGGCCTGAGCGCCCACGATGGACGCCTGAGGACGCGCGCCCCGCACCCGGGGCGCGCGTCCGGGCCGGTGCTTAGACTGGCGGCATGACCGCACAGAACACTGAGCAGCAGTTCCGCATCGAGCACGACACCATGGGCGAGGTGAAGGTGCCGGTGGACGCCCTCTACCGGGCCCAGACCCAGCGCGCCGTGGAGAACTTCCCGATCTCGGGCAAGACCCTCGAGCCGGCCCACATCCACGCCCTGGCTCAGATCAAGAAGGCCGCCGCCAAGGCCAACGCCGAGCTCGGCGTCATCTCCCAGGAGCGTGCGGACGCGATCATCGCCGCCGCGGACGAGGTCATCTCCGGCAAGCACGACGGCGAGTACCCGATCGACGTGTTCCAGACCGGCTCCGGCACCTCCTCCAACATGAACACCAACGAGGTCCTCGCCACCCTGGCGACCCGCCGTCTCAAGGACGCGGGCTCCTCCGAGGAGGTCCACCCGAACGACCACGTGAACGCGTCCCAGTCCTCCAACGACGTGTTCCCGACCTCCGTGCACGTGGCCGTCACCGGCGCCCTCGTGAACGACCTGAAGCCGGCGCTGGAGCACCTGGCCGAGTCCCTCGAGCGCAAGGCCGAGGAGTTCCAGGGCATCGTGAAGTCCGGCCGCACCCACCTGATGGACGCCACCCCGGTGACCCTGGGCCAGGAGTTCGGCGGCTACGCCGCGCAGGTGCGCTACGGCATCGAGCGCATCGAGGCCTCCCTGCCGCGCGTCGCCGAGGTCCCGCTCGGCGGCACCGCCGTGGGCACCGGCATCAACACCCCCACGGGCTTCTCCGCCCGTGTGATCGAGCTGCTCGCCGAGGAGACCGGCCTGCCGATCACCGAGGCCCGCAACCACTTCGAGGCGCAGGCCAACCGCGACGGCCTCGTGGAGGCCTCCGGCCAGCTCCGGAACATCGCCTACTCGTTCATCAAGATCAACAACGACCTGCGCTGGATGGGCTCCGGCCCCAACACCGGCCTCGGCGAGATCGCCCTCCCGGACCTGCAGCCGGGCTCCTCGATCATGCCCGGCAAGGTCAACCCGGTGATCTGCGAGGCCGCGATCATGGTCGCCGCCCAGGTGATCGGCAACGACACCACGATCTCCCTGTCCTCCACCAACGGCGCGTTCGAGCTGAACGTGGGCATCCCGGTGATGGCCGCCAACCTGCTGGAGTCCATCCGCCTGCTCGCCAACACCTCCCGCGTGATGGCCGACAAGATGATCGACGGCATCGAGGCCAACGAGGAGCGCTGCACCTTCCTGGCCGGGGCCTCCCCGTCCATCGTGACCCCGCTGAACAAGGTGATCGGCTACGAGGCCGCCGCCGCGATCGCCAAGCACGCCGTCAAGAACAAGATGACCGTGCGCGAGGCCGTGGTGGACCTCGGCTACGTGGAGCGCGGCGAGGTCACCGAGGAGCAGCTGGACAAGGCCCTCGACACCATGTCGATGACCCACCCCGGCGAGTGACCAGGAGTGACGTCCCGCTGATGTGACGCCCGTCGCGTCCCAGGGCCCCCATCCGTACAGGATGGGGGCCCTGCTGCTGTGCGGTCACCCCGCGGGAAAGGACGCCCTCCTGCGCACCGAATCCGCCGCAGCGGTCCTCAGGGGAAGGCGCTGTCGGCTATGCCAGGAGCAGCACCCCCAGAGCCCCCGCCACCATCGCCGGCCCGAAGGGCAGGGCCGTATGGCGGTCCGCGCGTCGAGCCAGGACGAGCACCACGGCGACCACCCCGCCCAGGAGCACCGCCAGCACGGCGGCGGTCAGCACTGCGGCCAGCCCTGCGACGCCGCAGTACAGGCCCAGACCCGCGGCCAGCTTGACATCGCCGAGCCCCAGGCCGCCCCGCGTGAGCACGTGCAGGGCCAGCATCGCCAGGGCGTAGCCCAGCCCGCCCAGCAGGCACGAGGCCACCACGGACCACAGGCCGCCGAGCACCGCCCCGCCCCCCATGGCCACCACACCGCCCAGGGCCAGCCGTCCCGTCCTCCGGTTCGGCAGCCGGTGCTCCCTCAGGT
>NZ_JAKRNH010000171.1:0-2673 GCF_022346985.1 Micrococcus sp. ACRRV | reverse complement strand
CCCCCGACGCGGCCCCCGCGGAGCCCGAAGTGCCCGAGTTCGCGCTCCGCGCCCCCGTGGCCGCCGGCTTCCTGCTGACCATGGGCGTCTGCCTCGCCGCCGTGCTCGTGTGGGTGGTGCTGGAGAACACGCAGCTGCTCGTGTGGATCGCCGCCGCCCTGTTCATCGCGCTCGGCCTGGACCCCGTGGTCCGGCTCGTGGAACGGTGGGGCGCCCCCCGCTGGGTCGGCGTCCTGCTCGCCGCCCTCGGGCTGGCGGCGGTGGCGGGCGCCGTCGTCGGGATGCTCGTCCCGGCGGTCGTGCAGCAGTCCACCCAGCTGATCACCGGCCTGCCCGACACGATCACCCAGATCATGGCCACCCCCTGGTTCCGGGAGGTCGACCGTCAGCTGCAGATCCAGCACGCCGTGCAGTCCTGGCTGGACGGGCTGACCAAGGACGGCGCGGCCGTCACCCAGCTCTTCGGCGGCCTCGTCGGCATCGGCCAGACCGTGATGAACGCGGTGTTCTCCACGATCGTCGTCGTGGTCCTCGCGCTCTACTTCCTGGCGTCCCTGCCGCACCTGAAGTACTGGGGCTACCGCCTGGCACCCCGGTCGAAGCGCCTGCGCGTGGAGGCCCTCGGCGAGGAGATCACCTTGTCCGTGGGCCACTACGTCATGGGCCAGACGGTGGTGGCGGTGCTCAACGGCACGGTCGCGTTCATCGCGCTGTCCGTGGCCGGCGGCCCGTTCCCCGTGCTCCTGGCCTTCGTGGCCGCCGTGATGGCGTTCATCCCGCTGGTCGGCGCGCTCATCGGCGGGACGATCCTCACCGCGGTCTGCCTGCTCGAGTCCTGGCAGGCGGCGGCGCTGTTCGCGGCGATCTACTTCGTCTACCTGCAGATCGAGGCCTACGTGGTCTCCCCGCGCGTCATGGCCCGCGCCGTCGCCGTGCCGGCGGCGGTGGGCGTCATCGCGGTGATCGCCGGCGGCACCCTGCTCGGCGTGCTCGGCGCCCTCATGGCCATCCCGACGGCGGCCGCCGTCCTGCTGATCGTCCGCGAGGTGCTGATCCCCCGGCAGGACGCCCGCTGAGTCCCCGGACGGCCGACGGCGATCGGTCCGCCGGCGGGGCCCTCAGCGGGAGGCGCGCGTGCGCCAGCAGGTGGGGTGCCAGTGGCGGCGGTCCGCGCCGGCGTCCTCGTCGCCCATGATCCAGTCCGAGCGCCAGGCCACCAGGTGCGCCTGCCCCTGCCGGATGGTCCGCCCGCAGCCGGGGCACGTGTAGTCCTTCACCGCCCGCCAGGAGGGGATGTCACGGACGTGCCAGCCGCCGTCGGACCCGGACTGGTGCGAGTAGCCGGGGTCCATGCCCAGCAGCTCCTCGAGCGGATCGGCCCGGCCGGGCCCGGGGCGGGAGCGCCGGGAGGCGCCGCCCGCGGCGCGCTCGCCCCGGCGGGGGGCGGCGGAGCGGCGGGGGCGGTTGGAGCGCGGCATGGTCACCATGCTGGCACACCCCCGGCCCCTAGACTGGGCCGGTGCGTCTCGTCATTGCCCGCTGCTCCGTCACCTACGAGGGGCGACTCAACGCCCACCTGCCCTCCGCCACGCGCCTGCTCATGGTCAAGGCGGACGGCTCCGTGCTGGTCCACTCCGACGGCGGCTCCTACAAGCCGCTGAACTGGATGTCCCCGCCGGCCACGCTGCACGTGGAGGAGCCCACCGAGGAGCAGGCCGCGGCCGGCGTGACCCAGGTGTGGCGGGTGCAGGCCAAGAAGTCCGACGACCGGCTCCTGGTCCTGCTCGAGGAGGTCCTGGCGGACGAGACCCACGAGCTGGGCGTGGACCCGGGCCTGGTCAAGGACGGCGTGGAGGCGGACCTGCAGCGTCTCCTCGCGGAGCAGATCGGTCTCCTCGGCGACGGGCACACGCTCGTGCGCCGCGAGTACATGACCGCGATCGGCCCCGTGGACATCCTCGCCAAGGGCCCCGGCGGGCAGACCGTGGCGGTGGAGCTCAAGCGCCGCGGTGACATCGACGGCGTCGAGCAGCTCACGCGTTACCTCGATCTCATGAACCGCGACCCCCTGCTCGCCCCCGTGACCGGCGTCTTCGCGGCCCAGCAGATCAAGCCGCAGGCCCGCACCCTCGCCGAGGACCGCGGGATCCGCTGCGTCACCCTCGACTACGACGCGATGCGCGGCGTGGACGACGCCGACGCCCGCCTGTTCTGAGCCGCCCGGCCATGACGGCGTCGGCCCTGCTCCGCACGACCGCCCCCTGGGTGGGGGCGGATCCGGGCGCCACCCCGGTGAGGGTGAGCGCCGTGTGGTCCGCCGGGCCGGACGGAGCGCTCCTCGTCTGGGCCGGGCTCGCCGAGCGGGTCCCGCAGGAGCTCTGGGAGACCGCGGTGGACGCGCCCGCCCTGCGGCTCAGTCCGGCGCTGACCTCCCACCACGTGCACGGCGGCGCAGGCGTGGACCTCGCCACTTCCCCCGCGGCGGACGTGCGGTCCTGGCTCGCGGCGCAGCGGCAGGCGGGCGTCGGGGCGGTGGTCGGGTCCCTGCCGACGCTCGCGGAGGACGCCCTCGCCGCGGCCCTGGACCGCCTGCGTCCCCTGTGGGCGGAGGGCCTGCTGGCCGGGGTGCACCTGGAGGGGCCGTTCCTCTCCCCCGCCCGCGCGGGGGCCCAC
>NZ_JAKRNH010000170.1:0-2726 GCF_022346985.1 Micrococcus sp. ACRRV | reverse complement strand
GTCTAGGGAACGGGGAGACGACGGGCGGGGGGCGCTAGCCTGGCCCCGTGCGCATCCGAGCCGCGACGACGTCGCCCGCCCTCCTCCCCGCCCCCGCCTACCTGGCGGCATCGGCGCCCGCGCGGCGTGGGTGGCCCCTGGGGTTCGCGCACCGGGGCGCCGGGAACGAGCGGGAGAACACGCTGGCCGCGTTCACCGCGGCATGGGAGGCCGGGTTCGGGTACCTCGAGCTGGACGTGCGCACCACGTCGGACGGGGTGCTCGTGGTCTTCCATGACGCCACCCTGGACCGCGTCTCCACCGCCGCCGGTGACTTCTCGGCGCTTGCCTGGGCGGACTTCGCCGCGCACACGGTGGGCGGGGAGCCGTTCCTGCGGTTCGCGGACCTGCTCGCCGCCCTCCCGGAGGCGCGCTTCAACGTGGACCTCAAGGACGCCGACGCCGCCCCCGCCATGGCCGCGCTCCTGGCCGAGCACGACGCCTGGGATCGAGTGCTCGTGGCGAGCTTCCACGACTCTCGACGCCGGGCGTTCCGCCGCGCGGTCGCCGCACTGGGCCACCCGGAGCGCGCGCACGGGCCGGAGCGGGTCGCGACGTCGGGCGGGGCCGCGGCGATCGCCGCGCTGGTGCTGCTCGGCCCGCTCGGGCTGACCGGCTGGCTCCGCCGGTACGCCCTCGACATCGACTGCGTGCAGGTGCCGCTGCACCAAGGCCGCGTCCCCGTCGTCACCGCGGACTTCGTGCGCCGGTGCCACGCCGCCGGGCTGCCCGTGCACGTGTGGGTCGTGGACGACCCCGCCGAGATGGAGCGCCTCCTGGACCTCGGCGTCGACGGCATCATGACCGACCGGGCCGACGTCCTCGCCGAGGTGTTCACGCGTCGCGGGATCTGGCCGCAGCACTGACGGACGCCCCCTCGCGTCTTCGTGCGTGAAACGGACGGTGCGTCGTGCGTTGTCGTGCGCGAAGTGAACGCGCGGCGCGCCCGGCTCAGCCCTCCGGCGCGAGCACGAAGACGACATCTCCGCGCTCCAGGGTGAGCGCGCCGTCGTCGCCGTGGCGCACCGCCACCTCCCCGTCGAAGAGCGACTGCACGGACCACGCCTCGGTGTCGAACGGCAGGGCCGCCAGGTCAACGGACGACGACGGCGCCTGCGACGTGATCGTCGCCTCCGGGGCGGCGGTGCCGGGCACAGAGGTGCCCGGCCCGTCGGTGCAGGCGGTCAGGGAGAGTGAACCGGCGGCGTACGTTCCACGCACGAAAACGGCCGACACGCCGTCGATATCACGCACGAAAACGCTGGGGGCGGGGCTCACATGAGCTTCGGCAGCAGCGCCCGCTTGACCGGCCCGTGCGGCGGGTAGACCGCACGCAGCGTGTCCACGCCGGTGCCCTTGGTGAGCTCGGGGCGCAGATGGGAGAACGTCTCGAACCCGGCCTCGCCGTGGTACGCGCCGATCCCGGAGTGGCCCACCCCGCCGAACCGCAGCGTCGGCATCCCGGCGTGCAGCAGCGTCACGCCCTCGCTCACCACGCCGGCCTGGACCTGTGCGGCGAAGGCGGCCCGGTCGTCGTCGTGGTCGGTGAACAGGTAGGAGGCCAGGGGGTGCGGGCGTGCGGCGATCACGTGGATCGCCTCCTGCAGGGAGTCGACGCGGACCACCGGCAGGACAGGACCGAACAGCTCTTCACGCATGAGCGCACCGTCGAGGGAGACCCCGTCCACGAGCGTGGGCGCCAGGTACCGGCCGGCCACGTCCGCCTCGCCGCCGATGACCACGTGCGCGCCGGCGTCCACGTCCTCGGCGAGCAGGTCCACGAGTCGCCGGGCGTGGTCCTCCGAGACCAGGCGGCCGTAGTCGGGGGACTCGGCGGGGTCGGCGCCGTAGAACTCGGCGATCGCCGCGGGCAGGTGTCGCAGGACCTGCGCGTGCGCCTCCGTGCCGACGGCCAGCACGTAGTCCGGCGCCACGCACGTCTGGCCCGCATTCGTGAACTTGCCGAACGCGATCCGCCGCGCCATCCCGGCGGGGTCCTGGACCGCGGTCACCACGGCCGGGGATTTGCCCCCCAGCTCCAGGGTGACCGGCGTCAGGGTCTTCGCCGCCGCCTCGTAGACGATCCGCCCCACGCGCTCACCGCCGGTGTACAGGATGTGATCCCAGGGATGCGCGATCAGCGCCTGCACGCAGTCCGCCCCGCCCTCGACGACGGCGACGCCCTGCCCGTCCAGCGCGGCCGGCAGGAGCTCCTGCAGGGCCGCCGCCGTGGCCGGGGCCTTGTCCGAGGGGCTGAGCACGACCGTGTTGCCCGCGGCGAGCGCGCCGACGAGCGGGGCGAGGGTAAGCTGCACGGGGTAGTTCCACGCGCCGATCACGAGCACCGCGCCCAGCGGCACGGGCCTGACCCGGGCGGATGCGGGCTGGAACGCGAGGGGGACGGAGACCTTCCGCGGCTTCATCCACGAGCCGAGGTGGGCGAGGGCGTGGTCGATCTCCGAGATCACCGAGCCGACCTCCGTCAGCAGCGCCTCCGTGCGGGACTTGCCGAGGTCCCGGGCCAGGGCCTCGGCGAACCGGTCCTGGTGTTCGGTGAGCATGCCCCGGACGGCGCGCAGGCGCTCCTCTCGGACCTCCCGGGGGTGGGCGGTGCGGGCATCGGCCTCGGCGCGGATCCGGGCGACGGCGGCCTCCACCGGCTCGGTGCCGGGGAACGGGTACACGGG
>NZ_JAKRNH010000016.1:0-33688 GCF_022346985.1 Micrococcus sp. ACRRV | reverse complement strand
GTCCCCACCCCGTTCTGGCTCCCCGGCGGGCGGTTCCGCCTGCCCCTGCTCGGCCGGGCGGGGTCCTGGCGGGAGTGGGTGGTGGCCACGGCGTGCACCGTCTACGTCGTGGGGGCGGTGTCGGCCGTCGTCCGCGCGCTGCTCGCGGCGGCCGACCCGGCGGCGTGGCCGCTGCCGGGGCCGTTCGCGTAGCGGGGCGGGGCCGCCGCCGAGGTCAGTTCCGGTCCGCCCACGCGGCGTGGCCGCCGGCCAGGGAGAGCACGCGGTCCGCCGCCTCCGGCGCGGCGGCGACGACGGCCTCCCGCGCCCGCGCGGACCGTGCCCCGGCGGCGCAGTAGACCACCACGGTGCGGCCCGACTCCGGCGAGTGCGCGGCCGGGTCGGCGAGCACCTCGTCGAGGCGGACGTGGCGGTCCTCCGCTGCGGCGGGCGCCGAGATCCGGGCGAGGCCGCGCTCCCAGTCCTCGCGGACGTCGAGGAGGGTCAACGCCGCGGCGCGTTCCGGGTCGGCGAGCAGGGCGGCCAACCCGGCCGGGGTGATCTCCCCCGACTCGACGGGGTCCGCCCCGCCCCGCGGCACGGTGTGAGCGGACAGGTCCGTCACGGACGTCCGCTCCGGGTCCGGCACCAGGCGCAGGGTGCTGAACCGCATGGTGAGGGCGTCCACGGACAGGAGCCGGCCGGTGAGGGGCTCCCCCACCCCGGCCAGGAGCTTGACCGCCTCGGCCGCCATGAGGGAGCCGATGATCCCGGGCAGCACGCCGAGCACCCCGGCCTGCGCGCACGTGGGCACCTCGCCGGGTTCGGGCTCGTCCGGGAACACGTCCCGGTACAGCGGCCCGCCCGGGGCGAACACGCTCACCTGCCCCGCGAACCGCAGGATCGCGCCCCACACGACGGGCACCCCGGCGATCTCGCCGGCGTCCGCCACGAGGTAGCGCGTGGCGTAGTTGTCCGAGCCGTCCACCACCAGGTCGACGGCGCCCACGAGCTCCAGCGCGTTCGCCGCGGCGAGCCGCTGCCGGTGCTCCACCACGCGGATCTCCGGGTGCAGCCCGCGCATCGTCTCGGCGGCCGAGGCGGTCTTGGGACGGCCGAGGTCGGCCTCGACGTGGATCACCTGGCGGTGCAGGTTCGAGCGGTCCACCACGTCGTCGTCGACGACGTGCACCTCCCCCACCCCCGCGGCCGCCAGGTAGGTGAGCACGGGGGCGCCGAGCCCGCCCGCGCCGACGACGAGCACGCGGGCGCGGAGCAGCCGCAGCTGCGCCTCCGGGCCGAAGCCGGCCAGGCCCAGGTGCCGGGCGAAGCGCTGCAGCTGGGTGTCGGAGAGCTCATCCAGCGAGTGCGGCGCCCGGTCCTCGGGGACGAGCGGCTCCCCCGCCGGCCGGCTCACGCCCGCTCCTCGGCTCCGCCGATCCGCCCGGCCATCGGGGAGGACGCCAGGGCGTGGAGCCGACGCGGGATGCGCCCGGCCCGGTGCGCGTGGTAGCCGGCCTCGAGCGCGAGGCGGCAGGCGTGCGCCATGCGGGCGGGCTCGGCGGCGCGGGTGATGGCGGAGGCCGCCAGGACGGCGTCGCAGCCGGCCTCCATGGCCAGGGCGACGTCCGAGGCGGTGCCCACGCCGGCGTCGAGCACGATCGGCACGGAGGCGCGCGAGACGATCAGCTCCAGGTGTGCGCGGTTGAGGATGCCCAGCCCCGAGCCGATGGGCGAGCCCAGGGGCATGACCGCGGCGGCACCCGCGTGCTCCAGGCGCAGGGCCATGGCCGGGTCGTCCGAGGTGTAGGCCAGCACGGTGAACCCGGCGGCGGCCAGCTGCTCCGTGGCATCCAGGGTCTCGACGACGTCGGGCAGCAGGGTGCGGTCGTCGGCGATGACCTCGACCTTGACGAGCTCGGTCTCCAGCGCCTCCCGGCCCAGACGCGCGGTGAGGACGGCGTCCCGGGCGGTGCGGCAGCCGGCGGTGTTGGGGAGCACGTCGATGCCGAGCCGGTCCAGCAGGGCGATCAGCCCGTCGCGGGCGTCGGTGGACCAGCGGCGCAGGGCCACGGTCGTGAGGGTCGTCTCCGAGGCGACCAGCGCGCCCTCCAGCGCGGCGAGGTCCGTGATGCCGCCGGTGCCCATGATCAGGCGGGAGGACAGCTCGTAGCCGCCGATCCGCAGGGGCGGGACGGCGGTCGACGCCTCCCGGGCGCGGCGGCGTTCGGTCGTGTCGTGCGGCGCCACCGCTCAGCCCCCCTGCACCGCGGTGACGACCTCGACGGCCTCGCCGCCGGCCAGCGTCCGGGCGGCCCATGCCGAGCGGGGCACGACCTCACCGTCCACGGCCACGGCCACGCCGAGTCGTCGCCCGTCAGCGGCGGCGCCGTCGTCGCGGACCGTGCGTCCCGTCACGTGCTCGACGACGTCGCGCACGGTGGGCCCGTCCAGCTCGGCGGGTTCCCCGTTGAGGGTCAGGGTGAGGGTGCTCATGCGGTCTCCTTCGGCAGGGCGGTCAGCAGGTCGAGAACTCGCCCGGCCGCCCACGGCGCGAGCAGGATCCCGTGGCGGTGGAAGCCGGTGGCCACGACGACCGGGGCGCCCGGCACGACCTCGACCCGCGGGGCGTCGTCGGGGGTGCCGGGGCGGGCGGCGGTGGTGACCTCGGCGAGCTCGCACTCGCGCACGGCGGGAAGGATCGCGGCGGCGTCGGCCAGCAGGTCGAGGACGGACCCGGCCGACGTGCCGGCGAGGCCGTCCTCGCGGGCCGACGCGCCGACCACGAGGGTCCCGTCCGCGCGGGGCACCAGGTAGACCTGCCGGCCGTGGACGAGACCGCGGACCGTGCGGGTGATCAGGTGGTCCTCCCCCGGCAGCAGCTGCTCGGGCCGCACGCGCAGGCGCAGCACATCCCCGTGGACGGGGCGCAGCGGCACCTCGGCGGTGGCCGCCCCGCCGATGCCCCGGTGCCCCAGGCCGGCAGCCAGCACGGCGGCGTCCGCGTCGATCGCCGCCCCCGACTCGAGCGTGAGCCCCACGCCGGAGCCCACCGGGTCGGTGGACGTGACCGTGCCGGACACGAGGCGGGCGGCGGGGCCGGCGCCGGCGGGCAGGGGGCCGCCGTCGGGACCGGCCTCGGCCACGAGGGCCGCCAGGCAGGCCGCGGCCGCCCGGCGGGGGTCGACCTGGTGGTCGTCCGGGGCGTCGAAGCCCGCGGCCAGGCCGGGGGCCAGCGCGGGCTCGGCCCGGCGCAGGGCGCGGACGGCGACGGGCTCCACCCGGCGGCCGAGCGCGGACGCGTGCGCGAGCACGTGCTCCCACGCGAGCACGTCCGAGGGATCCGCCGCCACGATCCACGAGCCCTCGGCGCGGAAGCCGGTCCCGACGTCGGAGAAGCCGGCGAGCAGATCCACGAGCAGGGGCCAGCCCTTCCAGCCGGCCTGCAGCAGCGGGGCGAGCGCGTCCTGGCTGAACTGCGTCTCGGCGAGCGGGGCGAGCATGCCCGCGGCGGCGTGGGTGGCGCCGGCCACGGCGTGTGGGCGCCCGGCGGTGTCCAGTTCGGGGGCGATCAGGGTGACGGCGTGGCCTGCCGCGCGCAGACGCACGGCGGCGGTGAGGCCGATGATCCCGGCCCCGACGACGGCCACGTGCACGGACCGGTCCTCCTCACGGCGGCATGACCCGCATCGAGTGGTGATGGTCGGCCGCGCCGGCGCGGTGCGCCCCTGCGGCCCTCTCAGCCCGGCGTGTGCGGCCCGGGCTCCCATGGAACTGCGGCCAGTCTGCCACAGTGGGCGCATGCACTCCCCCGATCCGCTCCTGATGACCGCGGCCGGCCGCGACGACGGCGACACCGGCCCCGGCGCGGGCCGCCGCGCCCGCCTCGCCGCCTCCCGGCTGTACGTCTGCACCGACCTGCAGCGGTTCCTGCGCCCGGACGGCACGCTCGACACGGCCGCGTTCGGGGGCTTCTGCGCGGCGGCGTTCCGCGGCGGGGTGGACCTGATCCAGGTGCGGGACAAGGCCGTGGACGTGGCGGTCGAGCTGGCCGCGTTCGCCGTGCTCATCCCGCTGGCCCGGGAGCACGGGGCGCTCTCGGCCGCCAACGATCGCGCCGACGTCGCCGCCCTGGCCGGGGTGGACGTGTTCCACACCGGCCAGACCGACCTGACCACCGCGCAGTGCCGCGCCCTGCTGGGCCCGAACGTGGTGCTCGGCCGCTCGTGCCACACCCCGGACCACGTACGCGCCGCCCGCGCGGAGGACGGCCTGGACTACTTCTGCACGGGACCGGTGTGGGCGACGCCCACGAAGCCGGGCCGGGCCGCCGTCGGACTGGGGCTGCCAACCCTCGCCGCGCGCCTGGACGCGGAGGACCCGGCGGGGGCACGGCCGTGGTTCGCCATCGGCGGCGTCGACGCGGAGCGGCTGCCCGAGGTCCGCGCGGCCGGCGCGGGGCGCATCGTGGTGGTGCGGGCCGTGACGCAGGCGGCCGACCCCGAGGCGGCGGCCCGGACGCTGCGCGCGGGCCTGCCCGGCTGACGTGCCCCGTGGGGAGGTCACGGACGGGCCGTCCTGATGGTGTAGAGTCGACGAGTCCGCAACGCGCTCGACGCGTCGCGACCCCCGCCTCCGTAGCTCAGGGGATAGAGCGTCTGCCTCCGGAGCAGAAGGCCGCAGGTTCGAATCCTGCCGGGGGCACCACAGACCGGGCGGTCACCTTCGGGTGGCCGCCCGTCGTCATCCCCGGGGGAGCCGGCGGGCGGCCAGGACCATGCCGAGGCACAACCCGACGTCCAGGGGCGCGGCCGGATAGAACGCGTCCACGCTGCGGTCCCACGCGAAGAGCACGCAGCGCAGCACGGCCAGGACCGCGTAGGCCACGACGGGTCCGGGCCGCCTGACAGCCACCGGCCGAGGCCACAGCGCGGGCAGCGCCGCCAGCGGGAGGACCAGCGAGACGGCCCACGCCCCGAGGGCCACCGCCGTCGGCACGGGCAGGACGGGTCCGGCGATCACCAGCGCCGCGAGCAGCACCACCCAGCCGGCCGGCGCCCACAGCGCGATGCGCACGGCCGGGGACGGCGGTGGCCCGGTCCGGCCCTCGGCCCCGCCTCGACGTGCTGTGTCATGATCCTGAGCCATGAAACGGGCCTCCCTCATCGTCCTCATCACCCTCGCGGGTCTCCTCGTGATCGCACTCCCGACCGCGCTGTTCTTCGGCCTGGGCGATCTGGTCCTCGGCGGCGACGCCTCCAGCGCGCTCTTCACCGTCGGCTTCATGGCCGCGGGCCTCGCCCTGCTCTGGGCGGCACAGTTCGCGTGGTCGTCGTGGCGGGAGTCCCGGGCCCGGCGGCGCCGCGACTGAGCGGACGCCTCGCCTCAGCCCCGCTGCGCGTGACCGTGGTCGACGGGCCCGTGCCACGTCGGCCGCGAGGCGTCCCCGACCGCGAGGGCCTCCCCCGCCCGCATCGCGTCGGCCAGCCACGGCTTGGCCCGCTCGAGCGCGTCCTCCCAGCTCAGGCCCGCGCCGGCCAGCGTGGCCAGGGCCGAGGAGAGGGTGCAGCCGGTGCCGTGCGAGGCGCGGGTCGTCACGCGCGGGCCGCGCACCTCGTGCACGGCCCCGTCCACGCGCACGACGGCGTCCGGCACCTCCGCCGCCTCGGCCTCGTCCAGGTGCCCGCCCTTGAGCAGGACCGTCACGTCGTGCTCGGCGGCCAGGCCCCGGGCCGCGTCGAGGGCGGCGTCCCAGTCCGTCGCGTCCCGCCCGGTCAGCCGGGCCAGCTCGGGCATGTTGGGGGTCACCAGGTGCGCCGCCCGCAGCAGCCGGGCCCACGCGGCGCGCCCGTTGTCGTCGCCCGCCGTGGTGAGGGCGTCCCCGCTCGAGGCCACCATGACCGGGTCCAGCACGACGACGGCGGGTCGGGTCTCCTCGAGCCAGCCGGCGACGGCCCGCATGAGCTCCACCGTGCCGAGCATGCCGATCTTCACGGCGTCCACGGCGATGTCGGCGGCGACCGAGTCGAGCTGGGCGCGCACCACGTCCACCGGCAGCGGGTGGACGGCCTGCACGCCCTGCGTGTTCTGGGCGGTGATCGCGGTGATCGCGGTCATCCCGTAGCCGCCCCACGCGGCGATGGTCTTCAAGTCGGCCTGGACACCGGCGCCGCCGCCGGAGTCGGAGCCGGCGATGCTGAGCACGCGGGGGACGGCGGAGGTCATGCGGGGGCTCCTTCGGGTCGGGGCGGATCGGCCGCCCGGGCCGGGCCGATCCCGTCCATGAGAATGTAGTCGCATGTCCCACGTCACAGAGAGCTCTCCCGCGCACCCCGGCCGAGCCGAGGAGTCGGCGCCGCTGCGGCCAACCTCCCCGCTCGGGATCGCCGCCACGTTCATCGGCACCACCATCGGCGCCGGGTACGCCTCGGGCAACGAGATCCTGCAGTACTTCGTGAGCTTCGGTCTCTGGGGCGGCACGGGGGCGCTCGTGATCGCCGGCGCGCTGTTCTTCCTGCTCGCGGTGATCGTGCTGCGGCTGGCGCAGAAGCTGCGGACCACGGACATCCACCGGATCGTGAACCCCACGACGTCGCGCGTGCCCACCTGGTTCGCGGACCTGTGCATCACCACGTCCCTGCTGGGGACGCTGGTGATCATGCTGGCCGGGGCCGGGGCGGCGGTGCACACCGCGTTCGGGCTGCCCTCGCTCGTGGGCTCGCTGGTGATGGCGGCCGTCTGCGTGGTCTCGGTGCTGGCCGGCATCACGGGCCTCGTGCGCGTCCAGGCCGTGGTGGTCCCCCTGATCATCGTGGTCGCCGTCGGCGTCGCGGTGTGGGGGCTGGCGAACCCGGGGGCCGCGGTGGACGACGTCGCCGCGCTCGTGACCTCGTCCCCGCTGATCAACCAGTGGTGGCTCTCGGGCGTGCTGTACGTGGCGTTCAACATCCAGCTGGCCTACGCGGTGCTCGCCCCGATCGGCGAGGAGAGCTCCTCGTCGGGCCGCTCCCTCGTCGCCGGGGCCGGGCTCGGGGCACTGGGCCTCGTGGTGATGGCCGGCGCGGTGATGGCCGCGATGACCGCCCATGCCCAGCTGATCGGCCGCGCCGAGCTGCCCATGGTCGAGCTGGCCGCGATGATCGGCGGCTGGGCCGCCCTGCTGTACACGGTCGTCCTGCTGCTGGCGCAGTTCACGACGGCGGTCTCATGCCTGTACGGCGGTGTGGAGCGCATCGCCCTGCTGTCCTCGATGCGCCGCGTGCCGGGCTGGGCCATCGCCGTCGTCACGGCCCTGGCCGCCACCCTGCTCTCGAGCGTCGGCTTCTCCGACCTCGTGGGCACCGTCTACCCCGTCCTCGGCTACGCCGGCCTCGTCATCATCGTGATGCTCATCGTGACGTGGATCGTCGAGCGCACCACGGTGCGCCGCCGGGCGGCCCGCGCGGCGCGCGCCTGAGCGGCCCGCCGCATGGCCGCTGCCGACGGCGGTGAGGGCTCACAGGGGACGTGCTAGGGTCGCTCGCATCCCACGGGAGCCCCACGGCACGGGGCTGAGACCGGGCTGACGCCGCCCGGAGACCGTCTGAACCTGTCCGGGTCATTCCGGCGAAGGAAGAAGGAGCCGCGGCCATGTCCGTTTCCGAGCGCACCCCCCTGCCCGCAGCCGAGTCGACGGCCGAGGTCGTCGCCGAGGAGAACTACCCCACGCACCGTCTGGGCTGGCTCGAGGATGCCGAGCACGGCATCCGCGTGCCCGTCACCGAGGTCCACCAGGACGACTCCCCCGACGGCACGCCCAACCCGCCCCTGACCGTCTACCGCACCATGGGCCCGGGCTCCGTGCCCGAGCGCGGCCTGCCCGCCCAGCGCGCCGAGTGGATCCGCGCCCGCGGCGACGTCGAGGAGTACGAGGGCCGCGAGCGTGACCTGCTCGACGACGGCCGCTCGGCCGTGCGCCGCGGCGCCGCCTCGCAGGAGTGGGCCGGCGAGCGCCGCCCCCCGCTGCGCGCCAAGGAGGGCGCGCGCGTCACCCAGATGCACTACGCCCGGCGCGGCGAGATCACCCCGGAGATGCGCTACGTCGCCCTGCGCGAGGGCGTGGACGCGGAGCTGGTGCGCTCCGAGGTCGCGGCCGGCCGCGCCATCATCCCGGCGAACGTGAACCACCCCGAGTCGGAGCCGATGATCATCGGCAAGGCGTTCGCCGTGAAGGTCAACGCGAACATCGGCAACTCGGCGGTGACGTCGTCGATCGCCGAGGAGGTCTCGAAGCTGCAGTGGGCCACCCGCTGGGGCGCGGACACCGTGATGGACCTGTCCACGGGCGACGACATCCACACCACCCGCGAGTGGATCCTGCGCAACTCCCCCGTGCCGATCGGCACCGTGCCGATCTACCAGGCCCTCGAGAAGGTCGGCGGCGACCACCAGGCCCTGACCTGGGAGATCTTCCGCGACACCGTGATCGAGCAGTGCGAGCAGGGCGTGGACTACATGACCGTGCACGCCGGCGTGCTGCTGCGCCACGTGCCGCTGTCCGCGGACCGCGTGACCGGCATCGTCTCCCGCGGCGGCTCGATCATGGCCGGCTGGTGCCTGGGCCACCACAGGGAGAACTTCCTCTACGAGAACTACGACGAGCTCTGCGAGATCTTCGCCCGCTACGACGTCGCGTTCTCCCTGGGCGACGGCCTGCGGCCGGGCTCCGTGGCGGACGCCAACGACGCCGCCCAGTTCGCCGAGCTCGACACGCTGGCCGAGCTGACGGAGCGGGCGTGGGCGTACGACGTGCAGGTCATGGTGGAGGGCCCCGGCCACATCCCGCTGCACCTGGTGCGGGAGAACGTGGAGCGCCAGCAGGAGCTGTGCAAGGGCGCCCCGTTCTACACGCTCGGCCCCCTCGTCACGGACGTCGCCCCGGCGTACGACCACATCACCTCGGCCATCGGCGCCACCGAGATCGCCCGCTACGGCACCGCGATGCTCTGCTACGTCACGCCCAAGGAGCACCTGGGCCTGCCGAACCGGGACGACGTGAAGACGGGCGTGATCACCTACAAGATCGCCGCGCACGCCGCCGACGTCGCCAAGGGCCACCCCGGCGCCCGCGACCGCGACGACGCGCTGTCCACGGCGCGCTTCGAGTTCCGCTGGCGCGACCAGTTCGGCCTCGGCCTGGACCCGCAGCTCGCCGAGGAATACCACGACGAGACGCTGCCGGCCGAGCCCGCCAAGACCGCGCACTTCTGCTCGATGTGCGGGCCGAAGTTCTGCTCCATGCGCATCAGCCAGGACATCCGCAGCGAGTTCGGCGGCGAGTCCGAGCAGGCGCGGATCGCCGAGGCCGGCATGGCTGCCAAGTCCGCGGAGTTCCGGGCCGCCGGCGGGTCCGTGTACCTGCCGGAGCCGAGTCTGCGCCGGCCCGAGGGGGACGCGGTGCTCGCGAGGGACTGAGCGGTCCGTGCCGCGGCGCGGGGGCCAGGGTGCCGGCCATGAGCACCTCCCCCGCGCGCGGTGCGAACCTGAACGCCATCGCCGAGGCCACCGGCCTGACCTTCGAGGACTGGGCCGCGTGGCTGGACGCCCGCGGCGCCCGGGACCTGACGGTGCACGCGGAGATCGTGGGGCTGGTCCTGGAGCGGATGCGCTCGGGTGAGACGGCCGAGGTGGGCAGCCCCGAGTGGTGGGCGCAAGGCGTCACCGTGGCTTACGAGCAGCACATCGGCCGCCGGCGGCCCGGCCAGCGCGCGGACGGGACCTTCGCCGTCACCGCCTCCCGCATCCTGGAGGGCACGCGGGAGGAGGTGCACGCCCGCGCCGTCGGGGCGGTGCGGGCCGCGCTGTCCGACGGGGGCGCCCTGCGCGGCGTGGGCCTGGCGAAGGAGCCCACCGAGTCCGCCACCGCCACGCGGCTGTTCTGGCGGGCGGTGCTCGCCGACGGCACCCGCGCGGAGCTGGCGACCGAGCCCAGGCCGCAGACGGCGGGGAAGCCGGCCAAGGCCGCCGTCGTCGCGACGCACTCCAGGGCGGCCTCGGCCGAGGAGGCCGCGGCGTGGAAGGCGTTCTGGAGGAACCTGCCGGCGGCGCTCTGACTCCTCCTGCACAGAGGACGCGGGTCCGCGTCCACTCCACAGCTCCGCCGCCTCCGCCGTGCCCGCGCCCTCGGCACCTCGTACGCTCGGGGCATGGATGAGGAGAACTCGGAGGCGGCCGGGCTCGTGCTCGGCGCGGACGGCAGGGCGCGCCCGGCCTGGGCGGCGGCCGACCCGCTGCTGCGGGACTACTACGACGCCGAGTGGGGGCTGCCCGTCACGGACGAGCGCGGGCTCTTCGAACGGCTCACGCTCGAGGCCTTCCAGTCCGGACTGAGCTGGCGCACGGTGCTGGCCAAGCGGCCGCGCTTCCGGGAGGTGTTCGCCGGCTTCGACCCGGACGCCGTCGCGGCCTTCGGCGCGGTCGAGGTCGAGGCGCTGATGGCGGACGCCGGGATCATCCGCAACCGCCGGAAGATCGACGCGGCCCTCGCCAACGCGCGGGCCGTCGTCGGGATCCGGGACGAGGTCTTCGCGCCGCTGCACCCGGGCTCCCCCGGGGCCGGCCCGGCATGGGACGGCGAGGGCGACCGTCCCGGCACCGGACTGCCGGGCCTCGTCTGGGCCCACCAGCCCGCCCAGACCCCGACCCCGCGCACGATCGGCGAGGTGCCGTCCGCCTCCCCCGAGTCCACGGCCCTCGCGAAGGCGCTCAAGGCGCGCGGCTGCCGGTTCGTCGGCCCCACCACGTGCTTCGCCCTGCTCGAGGCCGCCGGCGTCGTGGACACCCACCTGGTCAGCTCGTGGCGAAGAGGGGCCTCTGGGATCTGGGCGTGAGGGCGGCCGGCGAGCACGATGGCACGCAGAACTCGAACGACGAACCGAGCAGGAAAGGGTGACATCGTGACCACCACGACCTCCGCCTCCCAGGGATACCGCACCATCAACCCCGCCACCGGCGAGCTGATCAAGCAGTACGACAACGCCACGGACCAGCAGGTCCAGGACGCACTGGCCGCCTCGCAGGCCGCCTACGAGCAGTGGGCGGCGAAGACGGTCGCCGAGCGCGCCGGCGTCGTCAAGCGCATCTCCGAGCTGCTCGCCGAGCGCTCCAAGGACATCGCCGCACTCATCACCACCGAGATGGGCAAGTCCCTCGGCGGCGCGATCGGCGAGGTGCGCTTCAGCGCCCAGATCTTCGCGTACTACGCGGACAACGCCGAGGAGCTGCTGGAGGACCAGCCGATCAAGGACTTCTCGGGCCAGGAGGCCTTCCTCGAGAAGCTGCCGCTCGGCCCGCTGCTCGGCGTCATGCCGTGGAACTTCCCCGTGTACCAGGTGGCCCGCTTCGCGGCGCCCAACCTCGTGCTCGGCAACACCATCCTGCTCAAGCACTCCGAGATCAACCCGCAGACCGCCCAGCTGCTGCAGGACCTCTTCGAGGAGGCCGGGCTCCCGGCGGGCGTGTACCAGAACCTGTACGCCACCCACGATCAGATCTCCACGATCATCGCGGACCCGCGCGTGCAGGGTGTCTCCCTGACCGGCTCGGAGCGCGCCGGCGCGTCCATCGCAGAGCAGGCCGGCCGCCACCTCAAGAAGTGCGTGCTGGAGCTCGGCGGCTCGGACCCGTACATCGTCCTCTCCGCGCCCGATGCCCGCCAGGCCGCCCGCGAGGCCCTGCAGACCCGCATGGGCAACTGGGGCCAGGCCTGCAACTCCAACAAGCGCATGATCGTCATGGAGGACCTGTACGACGAGTTCGTGGACGAGCTCGTCAAGCAGTCCACGGCACTGAAGCCCGGCGATCCGACCTCCCGTGACGAAGACGTCTACGGACCCCTCTCCTCGGAGTCCGCCGCGGACGGCCTCGCCACCCAGATCCGGGACGCCAAGGAGGCCGGCGCCACCGTCGTGGGCGGCGAGCGCCTCTCCGGCCCCTCCGGCGAGGGCTTCTACGTCTCCCCCGCCGTGATCACGGACGTGGACCAGGAGAACCCGGCCTACTCGCAGGAGCTGTTCGGCATGGCCTCCGTGGTCTACAAGGTGTCCTCCGCCGAGGAGGCCGTCGCCCTGGCCAACGACTCCCAGTACGGCCTGGGCGGCGCCGTGTTCTCCACGGACCTGGACGAGGCCAAGCGCGTGGCCGAGCAGCTCGAGGTGGGCATGGCCAACGTGAACCTGCCCTCCGCCCAGGGGGCCAACCTGCCCTTCGGCGGCGTCAAGCGCTCGGGCTTCGGCCGCGAGCTCGGCCCGTTCGCCGTGGACGAGTTCGCCAACAAGCGCCTCTACGCGGTCAAGGGCGACCTGCAGGGCTGAGCCGGCCCCGCACCCGCCCGCGGTGCCGCACCCCGCACGGCGACGGCCCCCGCCCCGGAGATCCGGGCCGGGGGCCGTTCCGGCTGTCCAGGGTGGGCCGGTCAGGCGCGCGGGGCCGCGGTGGACCCGCCCACGGCGCCGGTGGAACCGGTGAGCGCGGTGGGCTCGCGGCCGGCGACGATGTCGGCCGCGCCCGTGAACTCGCCGCTGATGTGCTCCTGCACGTGGTCCGGACGGCGCGTGAGCCGCGAGACCACGACGCCCGCGGCCAGCGCCGCCACGAAGCCCGGCAGCAGCTCGTAGAGGCCGAACCAGTCCCACGTGTCCGCGGAGGCCGTGGACCAGAACCAGGCCACCGCCGCGCCGACGACCATCGCGGCCATGGCGCCCCACGAGGTGAAGCGCTCCCAGTACAGGGCCAGGAGGATGACCGGGCCGAAGGCCGCGCCGAAGCCGGCCCAGGCGAAGGAGACGAGCTCCAGGACGCTGGCGTCCGGGTTGAGGGCCAGCAGGCCGGCGATGAGCGCCACGACGAGCACGCCGATGCGGCCGAGCCAGACCATGGTGCGCGGGGAGCCCCGGCGTCCGCGGAGCATGTAGAGGTCCTCCACGAGCGCCGAGGAGCACACGATCAGCTGTGAGGAGAGCGTCGACATGATGGCCGCGAGGACGGCGGCGAGCACGAGGCCCGCCACGAAGGGGTGGAACAGGATGGACGCGAGCACCAGGAACACCGTCTCGGGGTCGTTCAGCTCGGTGCCCGGGTTCGCCTGGAAGTAGGCCAGGCCCACCAAGCCGACCATGACGGCGCCGAACACGGACAGCACCATCCAGCCGATGCCGATGCGGCGGGCGGCGGCCGCGTCCTGAGGGGTCCGCAGCGCCATGAAGCGCACGATGATGTGCGGCTGGCCGAAGTAGCCCAGGCCCCAGGCCAGCGAGGACAGCACGCCGATCAGCGTGGCGTTCTGGAACAGGGAGAAGCGGTCGGCCTCGGGCCCGACGGCGGCGTCGGCCGCGCGGATCCCCTCGAGGACCTGGTCCCAGCCCCCCATGGTGGCGATCACGGCCACGGGGACCACGAGGAGCGCCAGGAACATGAGCACGCCCTGGGCCACGTCCGTCAGCGACGCGCCCAGGAACCCGCCGAACAGCGTGTACAGGACGGTGATGCCCGCCACCACGACCATGCCGGTGAGGTAGTTGACGCTCACGCCCTGCGCGTAGATCGAGTCCGGGCCGAACGTGGACTCCACGAACTTGCCGCCGGCCACCATGCCGGAGGAGACGTAGAAGGTGAAGAACACCAGGATGATCAGGCCCGCCACGATGCGCAGGATGTGGGTGTGGTCCTTGAACCGGTTCTCCAGGAAGGTGGGGATGGTGATCGAGTCGCCGGCGACCTCCGTGTAGGAGCGCAGCCGCGGGGCCACCACCTTCCAGTTGACCCAGGCGCCGACGATCAGGCCGATCGCCATCCACCCCTCGATCAGGCCGGAGGCGTAGACGGCGCCGGGCAGGCCCATGAGCAGCCAGCCGGACATGTCCGAGGCGCCGGCGGACAGTGCCGCCACGCCGGGCTTCATGTCGCGTCCCGCGAGCATGTAGTCGTCGAGGTCGTTGTTCCTGCGTGCGGCGTACAGGCCGATGGCGATCATCGCCACGAAGTACAGCCCGATGGCCGCCAGGAGGAAGGCGGTGTTGGAGTCCATGCGGGCATGATTCCACAGGGCAGGAGGGGCTCATGTCGCACGTCACAGAGCCGGCGCACGACGTCGGGGTCGCCCGGCCCCCTCGCCCGTAGACTGGTCCGCGCCATGACCGACTTCCCTCAGCCGCCCGCGGCCGCCCCCGTCATCACCTTCCCCGCGCACCTGCCCGTGGCCGAACGGCGCGAGGAGATCATGGACGCGGTCCGCGAGAACCAGGTGGTGATCGTGGCCGGCGAGACCGGCTCGGGCAAGACGACGCAGCTGCCCAAGATGCTGCTGGCGCTCGGGCTGGGCGAGGCCGGCGTCGTGGGCCACACCCAGCCGCGGCGCATCGCGGCCCGCTCCGTGGCGGAGCGCATCGCCGAGGAGCTCGGCGAGGACGTCGGCCGGACCGTGGGCTACCAGGTGCGTTTCACGGCCCAGACCTCGACGCGCACCCGAGTGAAGGTCATGACGGACGGGATCCTGCTGGCCGAGATCCCCCACGACCCGGACCTGCGGAAGTACTCCGCGATCATCGTGGACGAGGCCCACGAGCGCAGCCTGAACATCGACTTCCTGCTGGGCTACCTCAAGCGCCTGCTCCCACGCCGGCCGGACCTCAAGGTGATCATCACCTCCGCCACGATCGACCCGGAGCGCTTCGCCCGGCACTTCGGCACCGAGGACGAGCCCGCCCCCATCATCGAGGTCTCGGGCCGCACCTACCCGGTGGAGATCCGCTACCGGCCCCTCACCGAGGAGCCCTCCCCCGACGACCCGGACGACGACGCCGACGACCACGCCGAGACCCGCGACCCCATCGACGCGGTCGGGGATGCCGTGCTGGAGCTGGCCGGCGAGGCCCCCGGTGACATCCTCGTGTTCTTCCCCGGCGAGCGGGAGATCCGCGAGGCGGCGGATCACCTGGCGGGCGTCGTCGCCTCCACCCCGCGCCTGGCGGGCACCGAGGTGCTGCCGCTCTACGGGCGCCTGTCCATGGCGGAGCAGCACCGCGTGTTCGGGCGGGCCGGGGCCGGGGTGCGCCGCCGGATCGTGCTGGCCACCAACGTCGCCGAGACCTCGCTGACGGTGCCGGGCATCAAGTACGTGATCGACACGGGCACCGCCCGCATCTCCCGGTACTCGCACCGCACCAAGGTCCAGCGCCTGCCGATCGAGCGGATCTCCCAGGCCAGCGCCAACCAGCGCTCGGGCCGCTCCGGCCGCACGAGCGACGGCATCGCGATCCGCCTGTACTCCGAGGAGGACTTCCTGTCCCGGCCGGAGTTCACGGACCCGGAGATCCTGCGCACCTCCCTGGCCTCGGTGATCCTGCAGATGCTCTCCCTCGGCGTGGCGGACACCCCGCGGGAGGTCATGGACTTCCCGTTCGTCCAGCCGCCGGACTCCCGGCAGGTCACCGACGGCGCCGCCACCCTCACCGAGCTCGGCGCCCTCCACGCCGACGCGCCGACGCGCGGGGGCGGACGCGGCCGGGGCAAGGGGGCCGGGAACCGGTCCGCCGCCGGCACCATCACGGACATCGGCCGCCGCCTGGCCCGGCTGCCCGTGGACCCCCGCCTGGGCCGCATGATCCTGGAGTCCGGGCGCCGGGACTGCACCCGCGAGGTCATGGTCCTCGCCGCCGCGCTCACCATCCAGGACCCCCGCGAGCGCCCCGTGGAGCAGCGCCAGGCCGCGGACGAGCTCCACGCCCGCTTCGCCGACGACCGCTCGGACTTCTCCGCGTACCTCAACCTCTGGGAGTACCTGCGCGAGCAGCAGAGGGAGCTCTCCGGCAGCCAGTTCCGCAAGCTCTGCCGCCGCGAGCACATCAACTGGCTGCGCGTGCACGAATGGCAGGACCTCGTCCGCCAGCTGCGCCAGCTGTCCAAGGACGTGGGCGTGCCCGTGCACCCGGGTCCGGTGGACCCGGTGGGCAAGCACGACGACGTCCACAAGTCCCTGCTGACCGGCCTGCTCTCCCAGATCGGCGCCTACGACGAGCGTCGCCGCGAGTACCAGGGCGCCCGGAACACCCGGTTCGCGGTGTTCCCGGGCTCCGCCCTGTTCAAGAAGCGCCACCCCTTCGTGATGGCCGCCGAGCTCGTGGAGACCTCCCGGCTCTGGGCGCGCACCGTCGCGCGGATCGAGCCGGAGTGGATCGAGGAGGTCGCCGGGGACCTCGTGCTGCGCTCCTACGCCGAGCCGCACTGGTCCCGGAAGGCCGGAGCCGCCGTCGCGATGGAGAAGGTGACCCTGTTCGGGGTGACGATCGTGCCCGAGCGCAGCGTGCGCTACGGCCGGATCGACCCGGTGCTCTCCCGCGAGCTGTTCCTGCGGCACGCCCTCGTGGAGGGCGACTGGCGCACCCGGCACCGCTTCTTCGCCCGCAACCGGAGGCTCCTGGAGGAGGTCGACGAGCTGGAGACGCGCCTGCGCCGCCGCGACCTGCGCGTGGGCGACGAGGAGCTGTTCGCCTTCTACGACGCGCGGGTCCCCGCGAACGTCGTCTCCGAGCGGCACTTCGACGCGTGGTGGAAGAAGGCCCGCCAGGAGACGCCGGACCTGCTGGACCTGGACCTGGACGCCCTGCTCACCCAAGACGCCGACGAGCTGGACACGGACGCCTTCCCCACGGCCTTCCGATACCCGCTGCCCGGCGGGGACGCCGACCTGGCGCTGGACTACACCTACGACCCGACGGGCGCCTCCGGCACGGACGGCGTCACGGTGGCCGTCCCCATCCTGCTGCTCAACGAGGTCGCTCCCGGCCCGTTCGCCTGGCTGGTGCCCGGCCTGCGGGGGGAGCTCGTGACCGCCCTCATCAAGGCGCTGCCCAAGGCCGTGCGCAAGAACCTCGTCCCGGCCCCGGACGTCGCCCGTCTCCTCGTGGAGGACCTCGACGCGCACGCCGACCCGCTCCGGGACGAGCTGCCCGCGGCCCTCTCCTCCGCCGTGCGGCGCGTCCGCGGGGCGGTCGTCGAGCCCGAGCTGTGGCGGCTGGACGCGGTCCCGGACCACCTGCGCATGGACTACCGCGTGGTGGACGCCCGCGGCGCGGTCATGGGCGCCGGGCAGGACCTGCCCGCCCTGCAGGCCCGGCTGGCGAAGGCCAACCGCTCCGCCATCGCCGCCCGCCTCGCCGGCACGGACGACCCGCGCAACGCCCGCCCGGGTCAGGGCGCCGGGCGCGGCCGCGGGAAGACCGAGTCGAAGGGCGGGGACGGCGGAGCACGGGGCCCCGCCGCGGACACCGGCCGCCCCGGCCCGTCCCGGACCGCCGACGGCGCTCCCGCCTTCCGCGAGCGGCACGGGCTGACCTCCTGGACCGTCGGCGAGGTCCCGCGGCAGATCACCACCGCCCCCGGCGACCGCGGCCCCGCGATCACCGGCTACCCCTCCCTGATCCCCGAGACCACGGCGGACGGGTCTCCGGCGGCGGGTCTCGTCGTCGCGCGCTCGGCGCAGGACCAGGCGGCCTGGCACCGCGCCGGTGTGATCGCGCTGCTGCTGGCCACGCTGCCGAGCACACACCGGTACGTCCTGGACCACCTGGACAACAAGGAGAAGCTGACCTTCACGCAGAACCCGCACGGCTCCGTGGAGTCGCTCGTGCGGGACGCCACCCACGTGGCCGTCGACCGGCTGGTGGGCACCGACCTGCCGTTCACGGAGGTGGGGTTCCGGGCGCTGTTCGACCGCGTCCGGGCCGACCTGATCGACACGGTCTTCGCCGTCACCGCCCTCGTGGAGCAGGTGCTGTCCCGGGCCGCGGAGGTCCGCCGCCGCCTCAAGGGCGGCGTGTCCCTGGCCATGGCCCCGGCGAAGTCCGACGTCCAGGCGCACCTGGAGCAGCTCGTGTTCCCCGGCTTCCTGGCCGCGACCGGCTGGCAGCAGCTGCAGCACCTCCCCCGCTACGTGCAGGGCATGCTGGCGCGCCTGGACAAGCTCGACGCCGGCGGTCACCTGCAACGCGACGGCCAGCACATGGCCGTGGTGCAGGGCCTCGAGGACGAGTTCGACGCCGCCGTCACCGCGCACCGCAGCCGGTTCCCGGGCACGCCGGTGCCGGCCGAGCTGGAGCGGGTGCGGTGGCTCCTCGAAGAGCTGCGGGTGTCCTACTTCGCGCAGGAGCTGGGCACGGCCGTCTCCGTGTCGGAGAAGCGCGTCCGCCAGGCCCTGGCGCAGGCGAGGCAGGGCTGACGCCGACGGGCCCGCCCGGAGGGGCGGGCCCGGACGGCTCGGTGGTGCGGGAGGGTCGGTCCCGGGGCCTGATCAGTCCTGGGGGACGACGTCGCCGTGCCCGTCCTCGCGCAGGCCGGCCCGGATCGCGGCGGCGGCCTCGTCGAGGGACTCCGGCTCCGGGGCGTTGTCCACGCGCGCCATGTCGTAGTCGTTCATGGAGTTCGAGGGCCACACGTGCACGTGCAGGTGCGGGATCTCGTAGCCGGCCACCATCAGTCCCGCCCGCTGGGCGCCGAACGCGCGCACCTGCACGCGGCCGATCGCCTGCGCCACGCGGGTCAGGTGGGCCAGGAGGTCCGGGTCGGCGTCCACCCACTGGTCGACCTCCTCGCGGGGCACGACGAGCGTGTGGCCCTGCGCGAGCGGGCCGAGGGAGAGGAACGCGACGCACTGCTCGTCCTGCCAGACGAAGCGGGCGGGCAGCTCGCCGGCGATGATCCGGCTGAAGACGGTGGCCATGGGGTCCTCCTGGAGGTCTCGGTGGGGCTGGTCGGCGTCCGGGACGGGGTCAGTCGCCCTCGGGCCGGGGGCCGGTCGCCACGGGGCGGTCCGGGTCCTGGATCCAAGCCGACCACGAACCCGGGTACAGCGCCACACCGTGGCGTCCGGCGACGGCCAGGGCGAGCACCTGGTGCGCCGCCGTGACCCCGGAGCCGCAATACACGGCCGCGGGGACCTCGTCGGACAGGCCCGCGTCCTCGAAGCGGGCGGCGAGCGCCGCGGGGTCCAGCAGCCGCCCGTCGGCGGCGACGTTGCCGGAGGTGGGCAGGGACCGGGCGCCGGGGATGTGCCCGGCCACCGGGTCCAGGGGCTCCTCCTCGCCGCGGTAGCGCTCGGCCGAGCGGGCGTCGAGCAGGAGGCCGCCGGCGGCGATCGCCTCCGCGCCGTCCGTGTCCACCACCGGCATGCGACCCCACGAGGGGTGCACGGAGCCGGGCTGCGGGATGACCTCGCCCGGCTGCAGCGGCAGACCGGCGGCCCGCCAGGCCCCGAGCCCGCCGTCCAGGAGCACGGAGTCCCGCAGGCCCGCGTGGCGCAGCAGCCACCATGCCCGCGCGGCGGCCAGGGAGCGGTCGTCGTCGTAGACCACCACGGTGTCGCCGTCGTCGATGCCCCACATCCGCAGGGAGTGCGCGAACTGCACGGGGTCCGGCAGCGGGTGCCGCCCCTGGCGGGGGCCGGCGTGCCCGGCGAGCTGGTTGGGCAGCGAGACGAACACCGCCCCGGGCAGGTGCCCGCGCAGGTAGGCGTCGTGGCCCGAGCCGCCGGCGCCGGCCACCGCGTAGCGCACGTCGAGGAGGATCACGCGGCCCGGGTCGACGCGCCGGTCGAAGACGGGCCCGGGCGGCGGGGCGGGCACGGGCTCGGCGGGGGTCAGGCCCAGCCATCCGGCGAGCACGCCCACGTCCACGAGGGACGGCGGCTCGGCGGCCGCGGGGTCGGGGGCCGTGGCGTCCTCGGCGAGCTCCGCCAGGGGCGTCTGATCGGTCGGGGCGTCCGCCGCGGGCGACGAAGCCGGAGACGGGGGACGGCCCTCGGTTGAATCCTTCACGACGGACACCCTACTGTGCCGCCCCGCCCCGCGCGGGGCCCGCTGGTAGCCTGGGGATCCACCGTCCCGGCGCCGCGCCCGCGGCCCGCCCCGTCCAGCGACGCCGCCCGCAGGCGGTGCGGAAGGAGCCCGTCAGCGTGAGCGAGACCCCCGGCCGCCCGTCCGAGGCCCCCGCACCGCGCGGGCGCAGCACCCGCCAGAAGGCGGCGGTGGACGGCGCCCTGGACGCCGCCGAGGACTTCGTCAGCGCCCAGGAGCTGCACGCGCGCCTCAGGGACGCCGGCGAGCGCGTCTCCCTGGCGACCGTCTACCGCGCCCTCCAGCAGCGGCTCGACGAGGGCACGGTGGACATGCTCCGCCGCGAGGACGGGGAGTCCGTGTACCGCCGCTGCGCGGCCGAGGGGCACCACCACCACCTGGTGTGCCGGGTCTGCTGGACCACCGTGGAGGTGACCGCGCCCGGCGTCGAGGAGTGGGCCGCCCGCATGGCCGCGGAGCACGGCTTCTCCGACCCGGACCACACCGTGGAGATCACCGGCGTGTGCGCCGAGTGCCGCGCCGCCGGCCGCGGCTGAGCCGCGCGCCGCTCCCGGCCCGGGCGGGGGGCGCCGGCCGTCAGCGGACGCCGTCCACCGGATCGTCCAGGAACGGCAGGCGGGGCCCGTGCAGGGCGCCGTGGCCGTAGGCCGCCTCCAGGTTCGCCTCCGTGAGGACCTGCCGCGGGGTGCCCGCGGCCACCACACGCCCGCTCATCAGCACCACGAAGTCCGCGGCGGCCGCCTCGTCGAGGTCATGGGTCGTGTGCACCACGGAGACCCCGCGGGCGGGCTCCTCGTGGAGGAGCCGGTCGATGGTGCGGGCGGAGACGAGGTCCAGGCCGGTGAGGGGCTCGTCGAGCATGAGCACGTCGTGCTCCTGGGCCAGGGCCTGCGCCACGTACACGCGCTGCCGCTGGCCGCCGGAGAGCTCGTCCAGGTGGCGGCGGGCCAGGTCGGTGACCGCCATGCGCTCCATGGCCGCGTCCACGGCCTCGCGGTCCGCCGCCCCGAAGCGGCCGAACCAGCCGGCGCGCGGGTACCGGCCCATGCGCACCACGTCCCGCACGGTCAGGGGCACGCCCTGGGGCACCGGGATGGTCTGCATGACGAACGCGGTGCGGCGCGCGTGCCGGGAGGGGCTCTCCCCCCGCACCGTGAGCGAGCCGGCGGCCGGCTCCAGGGTGCCCGCCAGGGCGTGCAGGAGCGTGGACTTTCCGGAGCCGTTCGGGCCGATCACGGCCACCAGCACCCCGGCGGGCAGGGTCAGGTCGGACGGGGCGACGGCCACGTGCGCGGCGCGGCGCAGCTCCAGGCCGCGGGCCTCGGCGAGGACGCCTGCCCCCGGAGTCGGAGCGGTGGGGACGGTGCGGGTCATCGGGCGGGGCTCCCCTCGGTCTCGCGGCGGCTCTCGGCGTCGTCGTCTCCGGCCGGGGTGGGCGCGGACGCGGCTCCCCGTGTGCGCCGGCGTCGTCCGGCGGCGGCCTGCACGGCGGACCGTCCGAGCAGCACCACGAAGAACAGGACGACCGGGACCAGCGCCATGGTCGCGGAGGCGGCGGTCCCCCAGTGGTAGCTGAGCACGAGGCCGGCGACCACGGACAGCGCGCCGATCCCGGCGGAGAGCGCCATCATCTGCGGCACGGTGCGGGTGAGCAGCGCGGCGGTGGCGGGCGGGCCCACCAGCAGGCCGAAGACCAACACGGTGCCCACGGCCTGGAAGGAGCCGATCACGGCGGCGCCGATCAGCACCAGCAGCAGCGTGTGGGTCAGGCGCGGACGCATGCCCAGGGCCTGCGACTTCGCCTCGGAGAAGCTCAGGGCCAGCAACGGCCGGTAGAGCACCAGGGCGAGGACCACCACCACGACGCCGATCGCCGCCTGCACGAGCAGGTTCTCCGGGGTGACGCCCAGGGCGTCGCCGAAGAGGATGGCCGTGAGCGATCCGGTGTAGGAGCTCGAGAGCGAGATGATCACCACGCCGAGGGCCATCATGCCCACGAAGAGCAGACCGATCGCGGTGTCCTCCTTGAGGGTCGTGGTGCGGTGCACCAGGGAGATCCCGCCCATCATCAGGACGGCGGCCAGCGCCGCCCCGAGGTGGGGGCTGCCCCCGAGGAGCACGGCCAGCGCGATGCCCGGCAGGACGCCGTGGACGAACGCGTCGCCGAAGAAGCTCATGCCCCGCAGGACGAGCCACGTGCCCACCGCCGAGCACATCAGGGCGGCGATCAGCCCGCCGAGCAGGGCGCGCTGCTGGAAGCCGAGAAGGAAGGGGTCGATGAGCCAGTCCACGGCGGGGTGGTGTCCTCTCTGGACGTCGTCGGCGGCGGGGCGGGCGTCAGCCCTTCAGGGCGTCGGCGAGGGTGCGGGCGTTGTGCAGCATGGCCTGGGCGTAGTCCGCCTCGGGGGTGCCGACCGGGCCGACCCCGCCCTCGTATAGCTGGACGACGGGCAGTCCCCCGGCCTCCCTCGCGACGGTCTCGACGAGCCCGTTGGGGGTGCCCGTCGAGGTGAGCAGCGCGGCGGCGCCGTGGTCCTTCACCTGCTGCGTGAGGGCGGCCAGCTCGCGGGAGGAGGGCTCCGCGTCGGTGGAACCGCCCGGCACCACCACGCCCTCGATCGTGAAGCCGTAGGCGGCGGAGAAGTAGCCGTAGGCGTCGTGGTCGGTGACCAGCGTACGCCGCTCCTGGGGCACGGCCGCCAGGATCTCCCGCACCTGCCGGTCGGTCTCCTCCAGCTCACCCTCCACCGTCGCGCCGCACTCCGCGTACTTCTGCTCGCCGGTCTCGGCGGCGAGCTCGTCGCCCACCACCCGGGCGGCGGCGGCCATCCGGGCCACGTCCATCCAGACGTGCGGGTCCTGGGAGCCGTGCTCGTGCCCGGCGTGGGCGTCCGCACCCTCGTGCCCCGCGTGGTCGGCGTCGTGCTCGCCGAAGGGCAGGGGGTCCAGGCGCGGCGCCACCTCGACCACCACGGCCCCGTCCTGGCGGGCGTTGTCCAGGGCGGAGTCCATGCCGCCCTCCAGGCCCAGTCCGTTGGTGAACACCAGGCCGGAGTGCACCATCTGCGCCACCTGATCGGAGGAGGCCGCAACGTCGTGGGGATCGTCCCCCGGGCCCATCACGGAGACGACGGACCCGCCGCCGCACCGGGCCACGCGGTCCGCCACGGACGCGAGCTGGGTGGTGGTGGCCACGGCCACCACGGGCCCCGCGGCCGACGACGACGCCGTCACCGCCCCCTCCTCCGCGGCGGACGGGCTGCTGGAGTCCGCCACGGAGCAGCCGGCGAGGGCCACGCCGAGGGCGGCCACCACCGCGGGGGCTGCGAGACGGGGAGTGGGGGACGAACGGGACACCTGGGACGGTCCTTCCGGGGAGGGCGGGCCGCCCGGTCGGCGGCGCTTCTTGCTAAAGATTCTCACTATAGCACCCGCTCCGTGCCTGGACGCGCCGACGCCCGCCCCGGAACGGGGGCAGGCGCCGGCGTCGTCGGGGCCAGGGCGTCACCGGGCGGGCAGGTCCCGCATCCGCGTCGGCTCGGGGGCCGCGTGGGAGCCCGTGGTCGGGCGGAAGCGCCGCGGGGACTGCGTCACGTCGTGGATCTCGCCCACGAGCTCCTCGAGGACGTCCTCCAGGAAGAGCACGCCCACGGTGGCCCCGTCCTCGGAGATCACGCGCGCCAGGTGCGAGCCCGTGCGCTGCATGAGACCCAGGGCGTCCTCGACCTCGTCGGCCACCCGGACGTTGGCCAGGGAGCGCACCCGCGTCACCGGCACCGGGTCGGCATAGCGGGAGGGGCCCCCGGCCAGCACGTCCTTGAGGTGCAGGTAGCCCGCGTAGCCGCCCTGCGAGTCCTCCACGACGAAGCGCGAGTACCCCACGCGGCCCACGGCCCACTCGAACTGCTGCGGCGTGACGTCCTCGGGGACGCTGACGACCTTCTCGATCGGGACCATGACGTCCCCGGCCGTGTAGGAGGAGAACTCCAGGGCCGAGTGGAGCACCCCGGACTCGTCCTCGAGCGTCCCCGACCGCGTGGACTCGGCCACGATGGTCTGCACCTCCTCGAGGGTGAAGGAGGAGGCGACCTCGTCCTTCGGCTCGATCCCGAACGCGCGCAGCACCGTGTTCGCGGCCCAGTTGAGCACCACGATCAGCGGGTGCAGGAGCTTGGACAGCCACACCAGCGGCTGCGCCAGCAGCATCACCGCGCGGTCCGCGAAGGAGACGGCGGCGTTCTTGGGGACCATCTCGCCCATCGTCACGTGCAGGAAGGTGACGATCAGCAGCGCCAGCACGAACGCGACGACGTCCGCGGCCGCCAGTGGCAGACCCAGTGCCTCCATGGGCGCCGCGAGCAGATGGTGGAGGGCGGGCTCGGAGACGTTGAGGATCAGCAGGGAGCAGACGGTGATGCCGAGCTGGCACACCGCGAGCATCTGGGAGACGTGCTCCATGGCGAACAGGGCCACCTGGGCCTGTCGTGAGCCGGCCTCGGCCCGGGGCTCGATCTGGGAGCGGCGCGCCCCCATGACGGCGAACTCGCCCGCCACGAAGAACGCGTTGGCGGCCAGCAGCACCGCCAGCCACAGCAGTCCGACGACGTCCTGGCTCATGCGCGGGCCTCCTCGGTCACGGGGCGGGGGTCGAACCGCACGCGGTCGACGCGGCGGCCGTCCATGCGCTCCACGGTCAGGGTGCCGACGTCGAGCGGCACCACGTCGCCGACGGCGGGGATCCGGCCCAGGCGGGCCATGACGAAGCCGCCGATGGTCTCGTAGGCGCCGTCCTCCGGGACGTCGAGGGCCTTGATCTGGGCGTGCGCCTCGTCCGGGCGCAGCTCGGCGGGCAGGTACCAGCGGCCGGAGGCGGTCTGGAGGACGCCGGGGGTCACGCGGTCGTGCTCGTCGGAGACCTCGCCGACGATCTCCTCGACGACGTCCTCCAGGGTCACGACGCCTGCCGTGCCCCCGTACTCGTCGACCACGATGGCCAGCTGCAGGCTGGCCTCGCGCAGCTCGGCGAGCAGCTGGTCCAGGTGCACGGTCTCGGGGACGCGGATCACGTCCGTCATCAGGGCGCCGGCGGTGAGGTCCGCCCGGCGGTCCATGGGCACGGCCACGGCCTTCTTCACGTGCACGACGCCGAGGACGTCGTCGGGCGACTCGCCGATCACGGGGAAGCGCGAGTAGCCGGAGCGGCGGGCGAGCTCGACCACGTCCAGGAGCCCGTCGTCCTCGCCCACGGTCTCCATCCGGATGCGCGGGGTCATCACGTCCGCCGCCGTGCGCTCGGCGAAGCGGAGGGTGCGGTCCAGGAACGTGGCGGTCTGCTCGTCGAGGGTGCCCAGCTGGGCGGAGCGGCGCACCAGGGAGGAGAGCTCCTCCGGGCTGCGGGCGCCGGAGATCTCCTCCTTGGCCTCCAGCCCCATGCGGTGCAGCACCCCGTTGGAGAATCCGTTGAGCACGAGGATCGCGGGCTTGAACACGGCGGCGAACACCAACTGCGGGCGGGCCAGGGCCCGGCCGAGGCGCAGCGGCTCCGCGATGGCCATGTTCTTCGGGACCAGCTCGCCCAGCAGCATGGACAGCAGCGTGGCCGCGGCCATGGCAACGACGAGCGACACCGGCCCGGCGACGGACTGCGGGAGGCCGACGGCGAGGATCAGGGGGTCGACCAGGCGGCTGATGGCCGGGTCCATGACGTAGCCGGTGAGCAACGTCGTCAGCGTGATGCCCAACTGGCAGGCGGAGAGCTGGGTGGACAGGGACTTCAGGCACGTCAGCAGCGGCTCCCACGAGCGGTCGCCGTCGTCGACCATGCGCTGCACGGTGGGCGCGTCGATCGCGATCAGGGAGAACTCGACCATCACGAAGAAGCCGGTCCCCAGGACCAGCAGCAGGCCGAGGATCAGCAGGATCCACTCCACGGGACCCCACCCCCCGCGGCCGATCGGCGGCGCTGCGCACCGCGGGACGGGCGGGGACTGGAGGGCTCCGATCCGGCCGCGTCCGCGGGGGCGGACGGGCGGTCTGGCACGGCAGTGTCAGGGTGATCCATAGTCCGTCCAGCATACCGAAGGCCGCCCCGGCGCACCCGGGTCGGCGAGCGTCCCGGGGCGGTCACCAGGACGCGGGGACGGGGCGCCCCTCCTCGTAGCCGGCCGCGGACTGCACGCCGACCACGGCCCGCTCGCGGAACTGCGCCAGGTTCGCCGCGCCGGCGTAGGTCAGCGACGAGCGCAGGCCCGCCGTGATCCCGTCCACGAGGTCCTCCACGGAGGGCCGCCGCGGGTCCACGTACATGCGCGAGGAGGAGATCCCCTCCTCGAACATCGCCTTGCGCGCACGGCTGAACGCGTCCTCGTCCCGCGTGCGGTGCTCGACGGCACGGGCGGAGGCCATGCCGAAGCTCTCCTTGTATCGGCGCCCGTCGGAGCCCTGGACGAGGTCGCCCGGGGACTCGAGGGTCCCGGCGAACCAGGAGCCGATCATCACCTGGCTGGCGCCGGCCGCGAGCGCCAGGGCGACGTCCCGCGGGTGCTTGACGCCGCCGTCGGCCCAGACGCGGGCCCCGACCTCGCGCGCGGCCGCGGCGCACTCGAGCACCGCCGAGAACTGCGGACGGCCCACGGCGGTCTGCATGCGGGTGGTGCACATGGCGCCGGGGCCCACGCCCACCTTCACGACGTCGGCGCCGGCCGCGACGAGGTCGCGCACCCCCTCGGCGGTGACCACGTTGCCGGCCACGACGGGCACCTCCGGGTCGAGGGCGCGCACGGCGGCCAGCGCGTCGCGCATGACCCGCTGATGGCCGTGCGCGGTGTCCACGACGAGGACGTCGGCCCCGGCGGCGAGCAGGGCGGCCGCACGGGAGCCGACGTCCCCGTTCACGCCGAGGGCGGCGCCGACCTGGAGGCGGCCGGACGCGTCGAGGGCGGGGGCGGCCAGCGAGGAGCGCACCAGGCCCTGGCCGGTGACGACGCCGCGCAGCACGGGGCGGTCCGCGACCGGGTCCTCCACCACTGGAGCCAGCGGCCGTCCGGCGGCGTGGAGGACCTCGAAGGCCGCGCGCGGCGCGTCGGGGCCCTCGAGGTCGGCCGGGGACAGCAGGACGGAGGGGGTGCGCATCACGGAGACGACGGAGGCGAACCGGTCCACGTCCCCGCAGTCCTCGGCGCCGGCGACGCCGAGGAGGCGGCCGTCGTCGTCCACCACGCAGACGGCGCCGTGGGCGCGCCGGTCCACGAGGTGGAGCACGTCGAGGACGGTGGCATGCGCGTCCACCGTCAGCGCCGTGTCCGCCACCGCGTGGGCGGCCTTCACGGCGGCCACCGTCTTCGCCACGACGTCGACGGGGACGTCCTGCGGCAGCACGCCGAGTCCCCCGCGCCGGGCCAGGGTCTCGGCCATGCGCCGCCCGGTCACCGCGGTCATGTTGGCGGAGACGAGCGGGACGGATCCCACGGTCCCGTCGTCGGGTGCGATGTCCACGGCCGTGCGGCTGCCCACCTCGGAGTGCGAGGGGACGAGGAAGACGTCGTTGTAGGTCAGGTCCACGGCGGGCTCGTGCATCAGGCGCATGGGGCCATGCTCTCAAAGGCCCGTGGCGCCGGTCACGTCGAGCGCCCGGCGGGGCCCGGGCGGCGCGTGCCCCTGCCGCTGGCCCGGGGCGAGCGCCTATGCTGTTCCGAGGCGTTCTCGCGCCCGTTCCCGCGCGGGGACCGGCGGTGCGCGGACGCGCCGAAGCGACCGGCTTCCCCGCACCCCCTGGATTCCGGTCGGCCATCAGCATCCAAGGTTCAGGAAGAGGCGTTTCACAGTGCCAGAACTCACGTCCGATCGGCTCTCGCAGGAGTTCCCGGGCAACGAAGATCTCGTCGCCCAGATCTACCGGAAGTACCGGGAGGACCAGGGCGCCGTCGACCGGCAGTGGGCCCAGATCTTCGCCCGCCTCGAGGCCTCCCAGCCGCAGCCCGAGCCCGCCGCGGCCGCCCCCAAGGCGACCTCCTCCGCCACGGCCGAGCCGGCCCCGGCCGTGAAGCCCGCCGTCAAGAGGGGGGCGGCCACCCCCGCCGACCCGCAGGCGGCCGCCAAGAAGTCCGGCCCCACCGACGTCTCCGCCCCGGCCCAGCGCAAGCGCTCCGTCTCCGAGGCCGTGCCGTCCGAGCCGGCCCGCGACGCCGCCGCCGGCGCCTCCGAGAAGCAGGACAAGGCCACCGTCCTCAAGGGCATGGCCAAGGCCGTGGCCACCAACATGGACGCCTCGCTGTCCATGCCCACGGCCACCACCGTGCGCGACCTGCCGGCCAAGCTGCTGATCGACAACCGCACGGTCATCAACAGCCACCTGGCCCGCACCCGCGGCGGCAAGGTCTCCTTCACGCATCTGATCGGCTATGCCGTGGTGCGCGCGCTGAAGGCCATGCCCTCCATGAACACCCTCTACGAGGAGCGCGACGGCAAGCCCACCATGGTGGAGCCGGCGCATGTGAACTTCGGCCTGGCCATCGACCTGCCCAAGCCGGACGGCACGCGCGCGCTCGTCGTCCCGAACATCAAGGCCGCCGAGACCCTGAGCTTCCGCCAGTTCTGGGAGGCCTACGACGACCTCGTCAAGCGCGGCCGCGCCAACAAGCTGACGATGGACGACTACGCGGGAACCACCGTCTCCCTGACCAACCCGGGCGGCATCGGCACCGTGCACTCCGTGCCGCGCCTCTCCAAGGGCCAGGCCGCGATCATCGGCGTGGGCGCGCTGACCTACCCGGCCGCCTTCCAGGGCGCCGCCGAGTCCACGCTGAACAGCCTGGCGATCTCCAAGACCATCACCCTGACCTCCACGTACGACCACCGCGTGATCCAGGGCGCCGGCTCCGGCGAGTTCCTCAAGCTGATCCACGGCTACCTGCTCGGCGAGGACGGCTTCTACGACGACGTCTTCCACGACCTGCGCATCCCCTACGAGCCGGTCCGCTGGGCCCAGGACGTGCAGGTGAACCCGGAGGAGCAGATCGGCAAGGTCGCCCGCATCCAGCAGCTGATCCACGCGTACCGGGACCGCGGCCACCTGCTGGCCAACGTGGACCCGCTCGAGTACCGCATGCCCACCCACCCGGACCTGGACATCCGCGAGCACGGGCTCACCCTCTGGGACCTGGACCGCGAGTGGCCCACCGGCGGCTTCGGCGGCGCGGACACGCTGACCCTGCGCAGGATCCTCGGCGTGCTGCGCGACGCGTACTGCCGCACGGTGGGCGTCGAATACATGCACATCCAGAACCCGGCTGAGCGCGCCTGGTTCCAGGACAAGCTGGAGCGCCCGTACGAGAAGCCCAGCCGCGAGGAGCAGCTGCGCATCCTGGGCCGTCTCAACGCCGCCGAGGCGTTCGAGACGTTCCTGCAGACCAAGTACATCGGCCAGAAGCGCTTCTCCCTGGAGGGCGGCGAGTCCCTGATCCCGCTGCTCGACTCCATCCTCGGCGACGCCGCGGACGAGGGCCTGGACGAGGTCGCGATCGGCATGGCGCACCGCGGCCGGCTGAACGTGCTGACCAACATCGCGGGCAAGACCTACTCCCAGGTCTTCCGCGAATTCGAGGGCGCCACCCCCGGCGGCGCCTCCGGCTCCGGCGACGTGAAGTACCACATGGGCACGGAGGGCACGTTCGTCTCCGACGCCGGCAACTCCACCCGCGTGTACCTCGCCGCGAACCCCTCCCACCTGGAGGCCGTGGACCCGGTGCTCGAGGGCGTCGCCCGCGCCAAGCAGGACCGCCTGGAGGCCGCCGGCGAGTCCGGCGCGGCCTTCCCCGTGCTGCCGATCCTGGTGCACGGCGACGCCGCGTTCGCCGGCCAGGGCGTGGTGACCGAGGTCCTGAACCTGTCCCAGCTGCCCGGCTACCGCACCGGCGGCACGATCCACGTGGTCGTGAACAACCAGGTGGGCTTCACCACCTCCCCCGCCGAGGGCCGCTCCTCGGTGTACGCCACGGACGTCGCCAAGACCATCCAGGCGCCGATCCTGCACGTGAACGGCGACGAGCCGGAGTCCGTGCTGCGCGTGGCCCGGCTGGCCTACGAGTACCGCCAGCGCTTCCACAAGGACGTCGTCATCGACCTGGTGTGCTACCGCCGCCGCGGCCACAACGAGGGCGACGACCCCTCGATGACCCAGCCGCGCATGTACACGCTGATCGAGCAGAAGCGCTCCACCCGCAAGCTGTACGTCGAGTCCCTCGTGGGCCGCGGCGACATCACTCAGGAGGAGGCGGACACCGCGCTGAAGGACTACCAGCAGCAGCTGGAGCGCGTCTTCGCGGAGACCCACGCCGCCGAGACCGGCCAGGCGGTGGCCACCACCGGTCTGGAGCCGGCCCGCGACCGCGACGCCGCCCGCCCGGCGCCGTCGACCACCGCGATCTCCCCGGACACGCTGCGCCGCATCGGCGACGTGCACCTGGAGGTCCCGGAGGACTTCACCGTGCACCCCAAGCTCTCGCAGCTCCTGGAGAAGCGCGCCAAGATGGCCGTCGACGGCGGCATCGACTGGGGCTTCGCCGAGCTGGCGGCCTTCGGCTCGCTGCTCATGGAGGGCGTGCCCGTGCGCCTGTCCGGCCAGGACTCCCAGCGCGGCACGTTCACGCAGCGCCACTCGGTCTTCCACGACCGCGTGACCGACGAGACCTGGACCCCGCTGAACCACCTCTCCGAGTCGGAGGCCCCGTTCTGGGTCTACAACTCGCTGCTGTCGGAGTACGCGGTGCTCGGCTTCGAGTACGGCTACTCCGTGGAGCGCTCTGACGCGCTCGTGCTGTGGGAGGCCCAGTTCGGCGACTTCATCAACGGCGCGCAGACGATGATCGACGAGTTCATCTCCTCCGCCGAGCAGAAGTGGTCCCAGAACTCCTCCGTCGTGCTGCTGCTGCCGCACGGCTACGAGGGCCAGGGCCCGGACCACTCCTCCGCCCGCATCGAGCGCTTCCTGCAGATGTGCGCCGAGGACAACATGCGCGTGGTCAACCCGTCCCACGGTGCGAACCACTTCCACCTGCTGCGCGAGCAGGCGTACTCCCGCCCGCGCCGCCCGCTGGTCGTGTTCACGCCCAAGCAGCTGCTGCGCCTGAAGGCGGCCGCCGACCCCGTGGAGGCCTTCACCCAGGGCGGCTTCCGGAAGGTCATCGGCGACGCCTCCGTGGACGCCGCGCAGGTCGAGCGCGTGATCCTGGTCTCCGGCCGCCTGTACTACGACCTGCTGGCCCGCCGCGAGAAGTCGGGCGACACCTCCACCGCGATCGTCCGCGTCGAGCAGCTCTACCCGCTGCCCGCCGAGGAGATCCGCGCGGAGCTGGCCAAGTACCCGGGCGCCCAGGTGCGCTGGGTGCAGGACGAGCCCGCCAACCAGGGCCCGTGGCCCTTCATGGCGCTCAACCTGCTGCCCCAGCTGGACCGCGAGGTCACGCTGGTCTCGCGTCCGGCCCTGGCCGCGACGTCGGCCGGCACCAAGGGCCGTCACGACGAGGAGCTCTCCACGCTCCTGGACACGGCCTTCGGGGCCTGAGCATCCGTCACCCGTGACCGCGGGCCCGCGGCGTCGTCGACGTCGCGGGCCCGCGGGCGCATCGACCGAAAGGACTGACCGTGCAGAACCGCCGGATCCGCATCGCCGCCGTCGGCGACCACATCCTGGCCGGCGCGGGCGACCCGCGCTCCATCGGCTGGTGGGGGCGGGTCCTGGCCCGCACCGCCGCGCCGGAGGTCACGCTGGAGAACTACGTGCTGGCCGTGCCCCACGAGACCACGGAGCAGCTCAACGAGCGCTGGTGGGGCGAGGCCTCGCGCCGCTTCTCCGAGTCCGCGGAGAACCGCCTCGTGGTGGCCCTCTCCGACGCCGACCTGGACCTCGAGGCGTCCTCGAGCGCCCGCTCCCGCCTGAACCTGGCCAACGTCCTGGACACGGCCTCGCAGCGCGGGATCACCGCCCTCGTGGTCGGCCCCGTGCCGACGCTGGACGAGGCCCGCAACGACCGCCTGGCCGACCTGAACACCGCCTACCAGGACGTGGCGGCCCGCCGCGGCCACCTGTACGTGGACGCCTTCACGCCCCTGCGCACCCATGAGCAGTGGCGAGCGGACCTGGCCGCCGGCGACGGCGTCCCGGGCCAGGCCGGCCACGGGCTGATCGCCTGGCTGGTGCTGCACCGCGGCTGGTACCAGTGGCTCGGCGTCCCGGAGCCCACGGCCTGACGCCGCGCGGGCCCACGGCCCGAGTCGGCACAGGGGCGACGGCCTGATGTGACAGAATGACTCACCGACCATCGTCCGCTATCCGAGGAGAGGAGACGCCATGAGCAAGCGTGCCCGCAAGCGCCGCGACCGCAAGAAGGGCGGCGCGAACCACGGCAAGCGTCCCAACACCTGAGCGTGAGCTCAGCGCGGCGACGCGCCGGGTGAACAGCCCGCGACGACGAGGGGCCGGTCCGTCCAGGACCGGCCCTTCGTCATGTCCCGGCGAGGCCGGGCGGCGTCTCAGCCGGCGCGGCGCACCGTGGTCGTGGAGACCTGGGTGATGCGCGTCATGATGGTGGCGCGCAGCTGCGCGGGGGCCTTCTCCTGGCAGGAGCGGCGCAGGGCGGAGCGGATGATCAGCTCGAGCTCCTGCTGGTGGTGGCAGTCGGGGCACTGGTCCACGTGCGCGCGGACCTGGTCGATGTCCTCGGGGGTGAGGGCGCCGTCGAGGTACTGGTAGAGCTGCTCGAGGCGGTCCTCGCCGTCGTTGCAGCCGCGGCAGTCGCCGTCCTGGCTCATCGCTTCTCCTCCTGGGTGCTCGTCTCCTGTGCCGTCCGGCCCTTGGGGCCCATGCCGCGCTCGCCCGCGTAGTCCGTGAGCCTCTCGCGCAGCTGCTTGCGGCCGCGGTGCAGGCGGGACATGACGGTGCCGATGGGGATGTCGAGGATCTCGGCGATCTCCTTGTAGGCGTAGCCCTCGACGTCCGCGAAGTACACGGCCAGTCGGAACTCCTCGGGGATCGCCTGGAGGGCGTCCTTCACCTCGGAGTCCGGCAGGTGGTCGAGCGCCTCCGTCTCGGCGGAGCGCAGGCCGGAGGACGTGTGCTCGGCCGCGCGGGCCATCTGCCAGTCCTCCACCGTGTCGGTGTCCGCCTCCAGCGGCTGGCGCTGCTTCTTGCGGTACAGGTTGATGTACGTGTTGGTGAGGATGCGGTACAGCCAGGCCTTGAGGTTGGTGCCGGGCCGGTACTGGTGGAAGGAGGAGTACGCCTTCGTGTATGCCTCCTGCACCAGGTCCTCCGCGTCCTGCGGGTTGCGGGTCATGCGCATCGCGGCCGAGTAGAGCTGGTCGACGAACTCGAGGGCGTCGCGCTCGAAGCGGGCGCGGCGCTGAGCCTCGGACTCGGCGTCGACGTCGATCCCCGGCAGGTCCAGGGCGGGGGCGTCCGCGGGCCGGGCGATCTCCGGGGTGCTGTTCTGGGTGCTCATCGCGGGCCAGTCTACGGCGGCGCCCCGACTCCCGGTCAGGACGGGGCGCTCCAGCAGGGTCGCGGCCATGCGGGGGCTCCTTCCTGACGCCGGTGCAACGGTGCGCGGGCGGCGGCCTCGGGGCCGCCGGCGGGACGGTGCGTCCCGCACGGGGCACAGCGCACCGCCCCCCGTGCGGTATTCCCGTGCCCACGCCCCGGTCCGGCGTCGGGCCGCTCGGTAGGCTGGACGGGTGACCGATGCCGTGGTGGCGCCGATCGCCGCGCGCTGAAGCGTGCGCTCAGGCGGTGCGGGACTGGCGGCGCACGCCGGCGACGCGCTGGGCCACGG
>NZ_JAKRNH010000169.1:0-2786 GCF_022346985.1 Micrococcus sp. ACRRV | reverse complement strand
GGCGTCATGGCCCAGACCCCGCAGCCCGACGCCCATCCCATCACAGCGGCCAGGGGCCGGCGTGATCGCGGCGCCTGGTCCCTCGCGCCCGGGGGCGCCCGCCGCGCGCCCGCGAGGATGCCGGAGCCACCGCGGGCGGGTCATGGCCTGCCGGGAACTCCCGGCGACTGCCTCCGGCGCGCCCATGGAGTTGCGGCCGGGGTGTCAGGTCCGTCCGGGGATTCGCGCAGGTCGCACCGTCAGGGTGGAGGGACGGTGCCGCCCGGTGCCGTGACCACCGAAGGACAGGAGCTCCCCGTGAGCATCGACCAGAACACCGCCGACACGACCACCCCCCTGGCCACGACGGGCGTGCGGGGCCGATCGCGTCGCCGCCGGACCGCCGTCGGCGCGCTCGGCGCGGCGGGCGCCCTCGCCGCCGTCGGCATGGCGAGCGCCCCGGCCCAGGCGGCGACCGTGGACTCGTCCGTGCTGCAGTCCATCCAGGCCTGCGAGTCCGGCGGCGACTACACCGCCGTGAACCCCACCAGCGGGGCCTCCGGCGCCTACCAGTTCCTCGACTCCACGTGGGCGACGCTGGCCGCCGCGCAGGGGTATGCGAGCGCGGCCGACGCCCCGGCATCCGTCCAGGACGCGGCCGCACAGGAGTTGTACGCGCAGGAGGGCACCACGCCGTGGGAGGCGTCGCAGAGCTGCTGGTCCGACGCGGCGAGCGTCGCGGCCATGAGCACCTCGACGTCTTCCACGACCGTCTCCGACGCCGCCGTGGCGCAGGCGGACGTCACCACGCCCGTCGAGACCGTGGCCCAGGTGGAGCCTGCCGCGGGCGCCGCCGACGAGGCCGAGGCGGACACCGCCGCAGGCGCCGACGCCGCCGCGGAGGAGGCGGCGGGCGAGGAGACCGAGGCGGGAGGGACCGCCCCGACCGCCGCCCCGGATGCCGCCGCGTCCGGTGAGCAGGCCCCGGCTCCGAGCGAGCCCGCCCCGGAGCCCGCCCCGCAGGGTGATCAGACTGGCCGCCAGCCGGCCGAGCGCTCGGCCGAGCAGGGCCGCGGCACCGCCGAGCAGGCCGAGCAGGGCCGCGGCACCGCCGAGCAGGCTGAGCAGGGCCGCGGCACCGCCGACCAGCGCGAGCAGCGGGGGCAGGACGTCGAGCAGCGCGAGGGCCGCACCGGCGGCGAGCGCCAGGGCGCGGCCCCGGAGACCGGCGGTGACGCCGGGCACCAGGAGGCCGATGCCGCCTGCTGACCCTACGAGCGACGAGGGGCGGGGCGCGCCTGGAGAGCATCGACCTCCGAGCGCGCCCCGCCCCGCCGTCGTGCGGGAGACGGCAGGGGATCAGGCGAGGCCGAGGATCCCCCGGAACACGCCCATGCCGAAGTACAGCACGAAGGCGGCGGCCACGACCCACAGCAGCGGGTGCACCTCGCGGGCCCGGCCCTGGCCGGTGCGGATCACGGCGTAGGCGATCATGCCGGCGCCGATGCCGTTGGCGATCGAGTACGTGAACGGCATCAGGATGAACGTGAGGAACGCGGGCAGGGCGGCGCCCCAGTCGGTCCAGTCGATGCGCACCACCTGGGAGCACATCATGAAGCCCACCACGACGAGCGCCGGCGCCACGGCCTCGAACGGCACCAGGTGGATCAGCGGGGTGAGGAAGATCGTGGCCACGAACATCAGGCCGGTCACCACGGAGGCCAGGCCGGTGCGGGCGCCCTCGCCGATGCCGGTGCCGGACTCCACGTAGATCTGGCCCGCGGAGGCCGAGGCGGCGCCGCCGCCCGTCACGGCCAGGGCGTCGACCATGAGCACGCGGTTCAGGCGGGGGACGTTCCCGTGCTCGTCCATCGAGCCGGCCTCGCGGGCCAGGCCCACGGTGGAGCCCATCGCGTCGAAGAACACGGAGAGCAGGATCGCGAAGACCAGCAGGGCGCCCATGAGGCCGCCCACGGCCTCGAACGCGCCGAAGGGGCGGGCCGAGCCGAGCAGGGACAGGTCCGGGGCCGCCCACTCCGGCAGGGACGGGGCCACGAGGGCCCAGCCGGTCGGGTTGTGGGAGCCGTCCGCGCCCACGGACGGGCCGATGTGGAACACGGCCTCGAGGATGTTCGCCAGCACGGTGGCGGTGACGATGCCGACCAGGATGGCTCCGCGCACGTTGCGGATCACGAGGATCGCGGTGACCAGCAGACCCACGATGAACACGAGCACCGGCCAGCCGGCCAGCTCGCCGCCCGTGCCCAGGCCCACCGGCACGGTGGTGCCGGCGGCGTCCGGCAGGCGCCGCACGAACCCGGCGTTCACGAGGCCGATGAGCGCGATGAACAGGCCGATGCCCACCACGATCGCGGTCTTGAGCGCCTCCGGCACCGCGTTGAACACGGCCGTGCGGAAGCCGGTGGCCACGAGCACCACCATCACCAGGCCCGCGATCACCACCAGGCCCATGACGTCCGGCCAGGTGAGGCCCGGCGTCGTCGCGACCGTGATGGCCAGGAACGCGTTCACGCCCAGGCCTGAGGCCAGGGCGAACGGGTGCCGCGCCCACAGGCCCATGGCCAGGGTCGCGACGGCGGCCACGAGCGCCGTCGCCGCGGCGACGCGCGGGATGCCCAGGACGGCGCCGGTGGAGTCCGGCCCGGAGAGGATCAGGGGGTTCAGGACCACGATGTAGCTCATGGCCAGGAACGTGGCGATGCCGCCGCGGACCTCCTGGCCCACGGACGAGCCGAGGGCGGAGATGCCGAAGAAGCGGTCCAGGCCGGAGCGGGGGCCTGCGGGGG
>NZ_JAKRNH010000168.1:0-2841 GCF_022346985.1 Micrococcus sp. ACRRV | reverse complement strand
CGAAAGGCTCCGACGGTTTGTAGGCACATGGTTTCAGGTACTATTTCACTCCCCTCCCGGGGTACTTTTCACCATTCCCTCACGGTACTGATCCGCTATCGGTCAACAGGTAGTATTCAGGCTTACCAGGTGGTCCTGGCAGATTCACACGGGATTTCTCGGGCCCCGTGCTACTCGGGCGACCCTCCAACAGCGGCGGAACACATTTCAACTACGGGACTCTCACCCTCTACGGTCCAGCATCCACACTGGTTCGTCTATATGCCCGCACCTCACTGCGCCATGCCGGCAGACATGACAAGGAGGGGCCCACAACACCGCACACGCAACCCCTGCCGGGTATCACACGCATACGGTTTAGCCCCATCCGCTTTCGCTCGCCACTACTCACGGAATCACTTTTGTTTTCTCTTCCTGTGGGTACTGAGATGTTTCACTTCCCCACGTTCCCTCCACCCGGTCTATGTGTTCAACCGGGGGTCACACGACACGTCGTGCGGGGTTTCCCCATTCGGAAATCCTGGTCTCAACGTCCGGTTATCGACTCCACCAGGCTTATCGCAGATTCCCACGTCCTTCTTCGGCTCCTGTTGCCAAGGCATCCACCATGCGCCCTTAGAAACTTTCACACACATGAAAGTCCTCAAATGAGCAGTTATCTCTAACTAAAGATGTCATTCTCGGCATCACCGTCACGCTCAACGCAGCCACCCAGGGGGACGACCACACGCAACGGCAACAAAAATAAGATGCTCGCGTCCACTATACAGTTCTCAAACAACAGCCCCTCACCCCATCCACCACACACCAACATGCGCAGCTTCACCAGGCAGGATCAGAACAACAACCCCTCCGAAAAGGGGCGCCTGCTGTCCCAGGACCCAACAGTGTGCCAACACCAGCACGTAGCCACCAACCACATGCTTTCCAACCCGAAGGCGTACTCACATCCAGCCGGCACCACCACTGGCACCATTCATTGATGTTCCACCCATGAGCAACCCGCCATCACACACTCGGTGATGCAACGGGCACTGATGCTCCTTAGAAAGGAGGTGATCCAGCCGCACCTTCCGGTACGGCTACCTTGTTACGACTTAGTCCCAATCGCTGGTCCCACCTTCGACGGCTCCCCCCACAAGGGTTAGGCCACCGGCTTCGGGTGTTACCGACTTTCGTGACTTGACGGGCGGTGTGTACAAGGCCCGGGAACGTATTCACCGCAGCGTTGCTGATCTGCGATTACTAGCGACTCCGACTTCATGGGGTCGAGTTGCAGACCCCAATCCGAACTGAGACCGGCTTTTTGGGATTAGCTCCACCTCACAGTATCGCAACCCATTGTACCGGCCATTGTAGCATGCGTGAAGCCCAAGACATAAGGGGCATGATGATTTGACGTCGTCCCCACCTTCCTCCGAGTTGACCCCGGCAGTCTCCCATGAGTCCCCACCACTACGTGCTGGCAACATGGAACGAGGGTTGCGCTCGTTGCGGGACTTAACCCAACATCTCACGACACGAGCTGACGACAACCATGCACCACCTGTGAATCCGCCCCAAAGGGGAAACCGTATCTCTACGGCGGTCGAAAACATGTCAAGCCTTGGTAAGGTTCTTCGCGTTGCATCGAATTAATCCGCATGCTCCGCCGCTTGTGCGGGCCCCCGTCAATTCCTTTGAGTTTTAGCCTTGCGGCCGTACTCCCCAGGCGGGGCACTTAATGCGTTAGCTGCGGCGCGGAAACCGTGGAATGGTCCCCACACCTAGTGCCCAACGTTTACGGCATGGACTACCAGGGTATCTAATCCTGTTCGCTCCCCATGCTTTCGCTCCTCAGCGTCAGTTACAGCCCAGAGACCTGCCTTCGCCATCGGTGTTCCTCCTGATATCTGCGCATTCCACCGCTACACCAGGAATTCCAGTCTCCCCTACTGCACTCTAGTCTGCCCGTACCCACCGCAGATCCGGGGTTAAGCCCCGGACTTTCACGACAGACGCGACAAACCGCCTACGAGCTCTTTACGCCCAATAATTCCGGATAACGCTCGCACCCTACGTATTACCGCGGCTGCTGGCACGTAGTTAGCCGGTGCTTCTTCTGCAGGTACCGTCACTTTCGCTTCTTCCCTACTGAAAGAGGTTTACAACCCGAAGGCCGTCATCCCTCACGCGGCGTCGCTGCATCAGGCTTTCGCCCATTGTGCAATATTCCCCACTGCTGCCTCCCGTAGGAGTCTGGGCCGTGTCTCAGTCCCAGTGTGGCCGGTCACCCTCTCAGGCCGGCTACCCGTCGTCGCCTTGGTGAGCCATTACCTCACCAACAAGCTGATAGGCCGCGAGTCCATCCATGACCGAAATTCTTTCCAACACCCACCATGCGGTGGACGTTCCTATCCGGTATTAGACCCAGTTTCCCAGGCTTATCCCAGAGTCAAGGGCAGGTTACTCACGTGTTACTCACCCGTTCGCCACTAATCCACCCAGCAAGCTGGGCTTCATCGTTCGACTTGCATGTGTTAAGCACGCCGCCAGCGTTCATCCTGAGCCAGGATCAAACTCTCCGTAAAAAATTACAGAACGACGCGGGACCAGCCGGAAATAACCGGTCACCACGCCAATTCAATACCTGGCAGACCGTGTGCACATCGCACGGGGGTGCGGGCACAACGGTCAACCAATATGTGTTAAAACAATTGGCATCAACAAACTTGGCACACTATTGAGTTCTCAAACAACAGGCGCTTCCGGCCTCCCCACCACGCCATTCCGCGGTGCTTCGCTCCGGAGCAACTTCTCCATCCTAGATCATCCGATTCAGACTGTCAACACCATGCCGGC
>NZ_JAKRNH010000167.1:0-2890 GCF_022346985.1 Micrococcus sp. ACRRV | reverse complement strand
GCCCCGACCCCCCGATCTGGAGACTGAGAGTGTTCAACCCCACGGCCCCCGTGAACGAGCAGCTCGCGTACTACAGCGACCTGTTCATGTTCATCGCGGCGCTCGTCTATGCGGGCGCGTTCATCCTGTTCGCCGTCGACATGGCGACCGCCTCCGTCACCATCCGCCGCCTCGAGGCCGAGCTCGACGCCCAGGCCGGGGTCGACCGGGACGTCGCCTCCCGCGTGCGCGAGAGGCAGCTGGCCGGCGTCGGCGCGGGCTCCGGCGTCGGGACCCCGGCCGGGGGCGCGCACGCCCTCGGGACGGACGTGTCGGCGTCGTCCGCGGGCCGCTCCGACGCGGAGCTCGTCGACGACGACATGGACTACACCGGGGCCGGGCGCCGGCCCGTGGCCAACGTGGCCGTGGCCGTGCTGGCCGTCGGCTGGGCGCTGCACGCGTTCGCGGTGGTGGCCCGCGGCGTGGCCGCCTCCCGCGTGCCGTGGGGCAACCTCTACGAGTTCATGACCACCGGAGCCCTGGTGATCGTCACCGTGTACCTGGCGTTCCTCATCCGCAAGGACTTGCGGTTCGTGGGCACGTTCGTCTCCGGCCTGGTGGTGGCCATGATGTGCGCCGCCACCATGGGCTTCCCGACGCCGGTGGGCCACCTGCAGCCGCCGCTGCAGTCCGGCTGGCTCGTGATCCACGTGTCCATCGCCGTGCTCTCCTCCTCCCTGTTCGCCCTCAGCGCCGCGATGTCCGCCCTGCAGCTGCTCCAGGGGTCCGCCGAGAAGCGGGCGGCCGCCGGCCGCCGCGGCTGGTCCTTCCTGCGCCTGGTGCCCTCCGCCCGCGCCCTGGAGAACTGGTCCTACCGCATCAACGCCGTGGGCTTCGTCATGTGGACGTTCACGCTGATCGCCGGCGCCATCTGGGCCGAGGCCGCGTGGGGCCGCTACTGGAACTGGGACACCAAGGAGGTGTGGACCTTCGTGATCTGGGTGGTCTACGCGGCCTACCTGCACGCCCGCGCCACCCGCGGCTGGACCGGCACGCGCGCGGCCTGGCTGAGCATCACGGGCTTCCTCTGCATCGTGTTCAACTACACGATCGTCAACACGTTCTTCCCGGGGCTGCACTCCTACGCGGGGCTGCCCGCCTGAGCCCCCGCCGTCGCGCCCGGCACTTTCGCTGAAGAAGACGTCGCTACCATCCCGGAGGGCCGGGATGGTAGCGACGTTTTTCTGAGCGAAAGTGGGGGTGGGGGATCAGGCGTCGGCGTCGGGCTCGCCGGTCGCATCGTCCTCGCCCCGCTCGCGACGCCGACGCAGCTCCTCCTCGCGGGCGCGCAGCTCGGCCTCACGCCGGTCGAGGTCCCTGGCGCGCTCCGTCTGTGCTCGCTGGACGCGGAGGGTGCGCAGGAACTCGTCGTCGTCGTCGGGGGAGGCCGGGCGCGAGGCCGGTGCGGCGGTCCGTCCGGAGAACAGCGGGACGGGGCGGCCGAGGAACAGCCAGAGGAGCGGGCCGGCGAGCGGCAGCAGCAGCACCGTCGGGATCCAGGCCCACTTCGGCATCCCGCGGTGCCGCCCGGCGGGGGTGAGCAGGGCGTCGAAGAGGGCGAACAGGGTCAGGGCCACCAGCAGGATCGCGGTGGGGACGAGGATCCGGGCCATGCCGACCAGTCTAGGAGGGGCCCCGCTCGTAGAATGGGGGGATGCGTCTCTTCCTGTACGGCCTGGTCCGCGTGGTCCTGTTCTTCGTGATCTGGGCCCTGTGCTACTACGTGTTCGGCCTGGGGATGCTGTTCTCCACGCTCGCCGCAGTGATCCTCACGTTCGCCGTCAGCTACCTCTTCCTCACCCGGCTGCGGCTCGACGCGTCGACGGACCTGCAGAACGCGTGGGAGGGACGACCGTCCCGCCGCGGCCGCACCGAGGCCGCCGACGCCGCCGCCGAGGACGCCTACACCGACGGCCGCTTCCCGGGCTGAGCCGCCCTCGCTCCCCGGGCCACGCTCAGAGGGCGACGCCGAGCGCGAACGCCGCGGCGTAGACCACGCCGACGATCCCGGTGGCCTTGAGCACGGGGATGAGGGCGGCGCGCTCGTGGGCGTGGAGGACGGCCAGGCAGGGCTTCACGGCCACCGCGCCGGCGGCCAGCACGAGCCACAGCCACGGGTGGGCGCCCGTGAACAGCAGGGGCAGGACCACGGCCACGGCCAGCATGGCCACGTACGACGCGCGGGCGGGCCCGTCCCCGATGCGCGCCGCCAGGGTCATCTTGCCCACTTCGCGGTCCGTCGGGATGTCGCGGATGTTGTTGGCCATGAGCAGGGCCGTGGAGATCAGCCCGCAGCCGACCGCCCCGGCCCAGGCGAGGCCGTTCACGGCCAGAGCCTGCGTGTAGGTGGTGCCGAGCACCGCCACGAGCCCGAAGAACACGAACACGAACACCTCGCCCAGGCCCATGTACCCGTAGGGCTTCTTGCCGCCCGTGTAGTACCAGGCGGCCACGATGCTCGCCACGCCCACGATCAGCAGCCACCACGTCCCGGAGAGGGCGACCAGCGCGAGCCCCGCCACGGCGGCCACCCCGAAGCACGCGAACGCGGCGTGCTTCACGGTCTTCGCCGGCACGAGCCGGGAGGCGGTGAGCCGGAAGGGGCCGACGCGCTCGTCGTCGGTGCCGCGGATGCCGTCCGAGTAGTCGTTGGCGTAGTTCACGCCGATCTGCAGCGCGAGCGACACCACCAGGGCCAGGAGGGCGCGGCCGGGGCGGAACTGGTCCAGGGCGTGGGCGGCGGCGGAGCCGACGATCACGGGTGCCACGGCCATCGGCAGGGTGCGCAGGCGCGCGGCGGCGACCCACTGGGAGAGCGTGGCGGCCATGGGCGGGGGTTCCTCCTGGGGAG
>NZ_JAKRNH010000166.1:0-2942 GCF_022346985.1 Micrococcus sp. ACRRV | reverse complement strand
CCGGTCCGGGTCGGGAGCATCGGGGCGATCAACTCCCATTGGGTGTCAGAGAGCATCTGGAACCGGGACATGTCCCCAGGGTCTCAGCTGACTCGTGCATCTATTCTCAGACACGCCCTAGGTGTACTGCCCTGAGACGTTGATTGACCCGATCGAGTTCAGTCCAAGGCGACGCTGGCGGCGGTGTCCGGTGGTGTGCCGATCTCGTCGACGGTGTGGCCCGAGCATGGATGGCGCGTGAGCGTAGCTTTGCGAATGCGGTCGAGAGAGAACCACCGCACAGCACCGCGCAGTCGACACCACCCGATGAGGTACCAGCTACCACGGGTGCCGGCGAACAGAATGGGCTCGACGTCGCGACGGGTGTGCTCGCCAGCGGCGGAGACGAAGTCGATGCGCAGCACTCGTTGATCTGTCATGGCCTGTTCGCAGGTCGAGCGGACGGATCGAGAGGTGCTGGGGGGCGAGTCGACCCAGACTCGCTGCGCGAGCTCGCTTACTTTCTCCCGAGTGCGCGGGTCGAGGACATCCACGATCTTGCGGACGGCGGCTGTAGCGAGATCGGAGTACGGCGCATCGGGTGCGGCCTTGACCGCTGCCAGCAGTGCCAAGGCCTGAGCCGGTGACAATGCGACCGGCGGCAGGGAACCACCTTCTACGATCCCGTACCCTCCGCCTGGGCCAGGGCGGGACCACAGCGGCGCTCCGGATGCTTCGAGTGCCGCCAGGTCTCTTTTAATCGTCCGGACAGACACCCCGAACTCACGGGCCAGTCCCTCCGCGCTCCTCCCACGCTTCCCGCCGCGCCTGAGCGCCTCCGACAGTGCGTGGAGGCGTTCCGAACGCTTCATCAGGGAACCATCGCCACATTCATGTCACAAATAGTGCCACTCCGTTGTCCAGGAGCCCTGCCAGCATCGAGCACATGACATCGAACGCAACGGACCAACCGCACGTCATCCTCGTTCCCGGCTACTGGCTGGGCGCCTGGGCCTGGGATGACGTAGTGCCCGCCCTGAAGGAGCACGGGCTCGACGTCGAGGCCGTCACCCCGCCGGGCCTCGACGAGCAAGATCTCAACCGGAAGAACGCCACTCTGCAGGAGCAGGTCAATGCCCTCCAGGCCCTTGTCGAACAGGCCGGCGGCGACGTCGTTCTCGTGGGCCACAGCGGCGCCAACGCCGCGGTAAGCACTGTCACGGACAGGATCCCGCAGCTGCTCCGCCGGGTCATCTGGGTCGATTCCGGGCCCATGACGGACGGAGCAGCCTTCGCGCCGGAGCTCCCGCAAGACATCGAGGAGCTCCCGCTGCCTGACTTTGACACGCTCGGTCAGCAGGCCAGCCTCGAAGGGCTTAGCGACGGCCAGCTCAAGACCTTCCGCGCCCGCGCTGTTCCCGAGCCTGCAGGTGTCGCCCGCGCCTCGGTCTCTTTGAACAATGATCGGCGCTACGGCGTGCCGACCACTCTGATCTGCTGCTCCCTGCCGTCCAGCCAGGTCCTTGAGCTGGCCCAGGCACGACACCCTATGTTCGCCGCCGTCAACGACCTGATCGACGTCCAGTTCATCGACCTGCCTACTGGTCACTGGCCGATGTGGAGCCGCCCCGAGGATCTGGGCAAGGCGATCGCCACCGCCGCTCTCGCCTCCTAGGTTCCTCCTCGCCGATGAAGGGGGACAGCCACTGCGCTGTCCCCCTTCATCCCGTTCCGAAAGCCCCCATGAGCCACAAGAACGCCGCCCTGACACCCCGCCACCGCCTGAAGGTCGCTCGCCTCGTCGTCGAGGACGGGTGGCCGATCAGCGAGATTGCTGCCCGCTTCCAGGTGTCCTGGCCGACGGTGAAGCGGTGGGTCGACCGCTACCTCGCCGGTGAGTCCATGGAAGACCGGTCTTCGCGCCCGAGGGTGTCGCCGAACAAGACCCCGAAGACGGTGACCAAGCGGTGCGTCAGCCTGCGAATGCGGTTGCGCGAAGGCCCAGTTCAGCTCGCCGCTCGACTCGGCATCGCACCATCGACGGTGCACCGAATCCTCACGACGGCACGCCTCAACCGGCTGTCCTACGTCGACCGTGCCACCGGCGAGCCGATCCGCCGGTACGAACACCCCCATCCCGGCTCGCTGGTGCACGTGGACGTGAAGAAGCTCGGGAATATCCCCGACGGCGGCGGCTGGCGCTATGTCGGCCGACTCCAAGGCGAACGCAACCGCGCCGCCACGCCCGGGAAGCCGAAGAACAAGTGGCACAACCCAAAGCTTGGGTACGCGTTTGTGCACACCGTCATCGACGACCACTCCCGCGTCGCGTACACCGAGGTCCACGACGACGAGACTGCCATCACCGCCGTCGCCGTCCTGCACCGGGCGGTCGAGTGGTTCGCAAACCGCGGCGTCACCATCGAACGGGTGCTGTCTGACAATGGCGGGGCATACCGGTCACACCTGTGGCGCGACACCTGCGAGTGAATCGCTCCGGGTCTGGTGGAGGCTCTGATCCAACGGAAGGATGCAGAGCATGCCCGCACCACGGAAGTACCCCGACGAGCTCCGCGAACGCGCCACGCGGATGACGCTGGAAGCCCGTCAAGACCCCGCCACGAGGACCGGAGCATTCCGCCGCGTAGGAGAACAGCTCGGGATCAATCCCGAGACGCTGCGCAACTGGGTCCGCCAAGCCGAGATCGACCACGGCCACCGCCCCGGAATCACGACCAGCGAAGCCGCCCGGGTGGCCGAGCTGGAGAAGGAGAACCGTGAACTACGGCGGGCGAACGCGATCCTGCGCTCGGCGTCGGCTTTCTTCGCGGCGGAGCTCGACCGCCCACACCGGTGATCGTGGAATACATCGACGAGCACAAGCACGAGTTCGGTGTCGAGCCGATCTGCACCACGCTGACCGCAGCGGGCACGCAGATCGCACCGAGCACGTACTACGCCGC